>CALZFJ010000018.1 GCA_945645715.1 uncultured Prevotellaceae bacterium
CCTCCGTAGCAGCCAAAGACACTACCGGCACAAGTGCCCCAAATACCACCAACGAGATTTGCAGTATTTTTTTAAACGAGGCCATAACTATTCATATAATTGATTTCGTAAAAATTATTCATTTACTTTACAGCCAGGAGGCTTGGCGGTACCAGGTGATGGCTTCGTCGATGCCTCGTTCCAGAGGATATTGCGGTGCGAAGCCGAAGTCGCGCTGAGCTTCGCTCACGTCGCACTGCCAGTTGCGCTGGCGCATAATCTTGTATTTGTCGCGATTGAGGGTGCTGGGCTTCAGCCGCACCTTGCCAATCCACTCTGCCACAGCCGACACCACATAGAGCAGCCACAGCGGGCACTTTATGGGCAGCACAAAGCGCTTGCCAAGGCGGCGCATCACTATCTGCCGGAACTCCCGCTGCGTGTAGGCCCGCGGCTCGGCTATGAAATATGCCTTGCGCTGCGAAGCGTGCTCCAGTGCCTGCATCACAGCCTCGGCAAGGTCTTTCACATAGATGAAGGTGAGCATCTGCTTGCGGAATCCCACACTGAAGTCGAAGCCGCGCTTAATGCTCTGCATCATCATGAAGTAGTCGCGCTCATGCGGTCCATACACACCCGTGCAGCGGAAAATGGTATAAGGAAAGTTCTCCTTCATCTGCAAGTAGGTCTCAGCCTTGAGCTTCGACACTCCATAGCGGGTGTTGGGCATAGGTATCTGCTTCGATGTGAAAGGCTTGTAGGTGACTTCATCGCCCACGCCCATGGCACTGAGGCTGCTGATGAGCAGGAAATTCTCGGGCACTGCATCGGCAGCAATGAGGCTATCCACGAGCGTGCGCATAAACTCATAGTTGATGCGGTTGAAGTCGAGGAAATTCACGCACTTGGTGGCACCGAGATTGTGCACCACATAGTCCCACTTGCCGCCCATCGAAGCCACCGCTTCGGTAATCTGTGCAGTGAGATTGTCGCTGTTGGTATAATCAAGCTCAATGAAATTGATGCGCTCATCGGTGAGAAACTCGCGCGAAGTGGTGCTGCGCACAGCCGCCCACGTCTCGTAGCCGCGCTCAAGAGCCGCAGCCACCATAAAGCCGCCGATAAATCCACCGGCACCTGTGATAAGAATCCTCTTTGCCATTCAGTCAGTTGATATATTGATACTTCACTGCAAATTTACTACAAATTCTCCCATTTTAAGTTATTTTTCACACAAAAAACCAGCCACTTTCCCTGCCAAGTGACCCGAAATCTCGCAGATTATGCGTAATTTTGCAGAAATCATTTTTCACACACCGAATATAATGAAGGAATTTCTGAAGATTTTAAGGCGCTTTGTGCCACCCTACAAGAAATATTTGTTTCTCAACATATTTTTCAACCTGCTCACAGCGTTTCTCACGCTGTTCTCCTTTGCTATCATCATTCCTATTCTTGAAATGCTCTTCAAGATACGCGAAGCCACCTACGCTTTCATGCCTTGGGACTCAGGCTCGCTCAAAGATGTGGTTATCAACAATTTCTACTACTACACGCAGGTGATTATCGACCAGCACGGACAGTCGGTGGCTCTCGCAGCCCTCGCCTTGCTCCTCATTGTGCTTACAGCACTCAAGACGGGGTCGGCATACCTCAGTGCCTACTTCATCATTCCGATCCGTGCCGGCATAGTGCGCGACATTCGCAACTTCATCTACGACAAAATCACCAATCTGCCCATGGGCTTCTTCTCAAATGAGCGCAAGGGCGACGTGATGGCGCGAATGAGCGGCGACGTCACCGAGGTGGAAAGCTCCATCATGGCATCGCTCGACATGATGTTCAAGAACCCCATCATGATTGTGGTGTGCCTCACCATGATGATTGTGGTGAGCTGGCAGCTCACTATATTCGTGTTTGTACTCTTGCCGATTGCCGGAACGGTGATGGGAAAAGTGGGAAAGCGGCTGAAGCGTGCATCGCTCGAAGGACAGACCCAGTGGGGCGTGCTGCTCTCCAACATTGAGGAGACCCTCGGCGGACTGCGCATAATCAAGGCTTTCAACGCCGAAGACAAGGTGCGCCGCCGTTTCCTCGGCGAGAACCAGAAGTTCTTCAGGATTTCGTGCCGCATCAACCGCCGCTACGAGCTTGCTCACCCCATGAGCGAGTTTCTCGGCACAGTGACAATCGCCATCGTGCTGTGGTTTGGAGGCTCGCTTATCCTCACCGGCAACAGCTCAATCAATGCCGCCTCGTTCATCTACTACATGGTGATTTTCTACAGCATCATCAACCCTGCCAAAGACCTCTCCAAGGCCACATATTCCATTCAGAAGGGGCTCGCCTCGATGGAGCGCGTAGATAAGATTCTCAGTGCCGAAAACCCCATTAAAGACCCCGCCAACCCCAAGCCTATTGTGGCTTTCAAGAGCGACATCAGCTACCGAAACGTGCGTTTCCGCTACAATCAGGAGTGGATTATCGACGGTGTGTCGCTCGACATTCCGTTTGGCAGCACCGTAGCTCTCGTGGGGCAGTCGGGCTCGGGTAAATCCACCCTTGCCGACCTCCTGCCGCGCTTCTACGATGTGGAAGAGGGTCAGATAACCATCGGTGGAACCGACATCCGCGACTTCTCGGTGCACGACCTGCGCTCACTCATGGGCAACGTGAACCAGGAGGCTATCCTATTCAACGACACATTCTACAACAACATCACTTTTGGTGTTGAAGACGCCACTATGGAGCAGGTGGAGAACGCCGCCCGCGTCGCCAATGCCTACGACTTCATAATGGCTTCGGAGCAGGGCTTCGACACCAACATTGGCGACCGCGGCTGCAAGCTCTCGGGCGGACAGCGACAGCGCATCAGCATCGCTCGCGCAATACTGAAGAACCCTTCTATCCTGATTCTCGATGAAGCCACCTCGGCTCTCGACACCGAAAGCGAGCGACTGGTGCAGGAAGCCCTCGACCGCCTTATGCGCGACCGCACCACACTGGTCATCGCACACCGCCTATCCACAATCCGTAATGCCGACCTTATCTGCGTGATGCACGAAGGCCGCATTGTGGAGCGAGGCACCCACGACGAGCTGATTGCCCTCGGAGGCTCCTACAAGCGCCTTGTGGATATGCAATCGGTTCGCTAATTTCGCCACAGCGGCAGGAGATATGTGTGCGTAATCAATGCGCTATCGTAAAGGCAGTGTACGCCACGAGGTTTCAATCTCGGGCGAAGGCATCACTGTGGGCGTCTGCTGCTTGCGGTTCACCTTCACCGACTGTTGCGACACCTTGGTGGTGATGTAGTCGCACAGTTCTCCAAGCGTAACGTCGCCGCCACTCTCCTGGAGCTTGCTTAGAAGATAGTAGGTGAACATTCCGTGTCGCTTCTCGGCATAGGGATAAGCCGTTTCTTCGCCTGTAGCAGCCGAAATTGCCACCATATTGCCCTTAGGCTCATCGGTGCGAGGCTTCAGTGCCACACCGCGTGCCGACATAAGCATTCCTTCGCCTCGCTGCGAACCACTGAAGCAGGCATCGAGCAGCAGTGTCACCGAGTGCGCCTTTAGCGAACCGAGTTCGGCATAGAGCTTCTCAATGGGATAGCACGTCTTGAGCTGCTGCGAACGAGCATCTACCGGAAGAAGATAGGCATTGCGCGTAGCCTCATCGGGCACTCCATGTCCGGCATAATAGAAAATCACACGGATATCACCGTTATATACCTCCGATATGGTCTTAATGTCGTCGATAGCATCAAGAATGTCGCCGTAGGTGGCATTGGTGTAAAGGCGAATGTTGTCGTCGGGCAAACCGAGCGTCACACGGCAGTATTTTGCGAAAATCGCGGCATCGCGTGCCGCAAAAGGCACTGCAGCCACATATTTGTAATCTTCATTGCCGATAATCACCGCAAATGTGTTGTCGCGAGGCTCGGTAGCCTTAGGTAGATTCACGTCGATGGGGTCGAGGTTCTCCTCAACCGGTACCGGCTTCTGGGCAACCATGGCATCTTGCTCCTTGCTCATTCTCTGCGCCAAAGCGCCCTTCATCGTAGGAATGAATTTCGCAAGCAGTCTCACCGAAGCGAAGTCGTAGAGCTTGGCGATATTATCCGTGTTTACCAAGCGCGTAGATGTCTCATCGCGGGCTATTATCTCCTTCGATGCGCTATCCACAGCCTTGATTCCAAGGGTCACACCATTGCTGCCATACTGGCTCTTGCGACTTGCTGCCACAAGCACCACTGCCTTAGTGGCACACTGCCCGAGCACTGCAGCCTCGGCAGAGGCAGCGTCGGTGCCGGGATTAGCCAGCATATACGAGTCGTAGGCGTTCTTGTAGTCAACCACCTCCACGCCGCGCTTTGTGAATTGTGCCGCGAGGCTATTCATCGCCATGCGCACATTGGCATCGCGCTCAATTGCAGCAATGCAGCTTTCAGCCGACTGCTGCGACAAGTCGGGCAGAATCAGCAACCGTGGCACCTCAACCGCCGAAGCATCGACGGCAGGCTTCTCAGCCACCTGTTCCTGACCATATAGCGGCAGCTTGCTTGTGGCAATGTCGCGCTGCAACGCCTTGAAGCTGATCGCCACTTCCACCGTGGTAAGGAAACGCCCATCGGGCTGCTTCTCAGCCTTCGGCTTCTCGGTGAGTACACGCGCAAACACGCTATATCTCCCCTCATCATAAAGTCGCGAGAAATAGCCCGGTTTCTGCTCACGTGCACACTCGGCGAGTAGCGGCTTTCCGCCATTCACGCCCTCGATGCCCACAAAGAGGTAGGTGTCGAGAGCCGACATCGCAGCATTCTCTGCCGCTTTCTTCTTTTCGGCTGAATATCCGGTTGACCGCACCACAAATGCCGTGCTTCGGTTCTCCACCAGCACTGCATCGTGCTCAAACGCCTGCTGCTCACTTGCTGCCCCGGCTATCGTGAGCAAAAACATCATCAAAAAGGCTATTTTCTTCATGATTGGGTAGTTTATAGTTATTCAAAATAAAGCAAAAGGGTGACAACAGGGCATCATCACGCTCCCGTCCTCACCCTTGTTATTATTGCAAGTGTTAAAAATCTACGTCTTAGAATATCGAATTATCCACTTTGGTGATAATGCTGAGCGTCTTGCCCTCATTGAACGCAGCTTGAATGGCTTTGCCGTTCTTGGTGACCTTGCAGAGCGAAATATCGCCGGCCTCAACAGACTCCACCTTCAGCTCGCCAATCACCTTGTTGATTTTGCGTCCGGCAATCTCGCGCTCCTCACGCACGTCGAATTTCTGTCCCTTGGTAATGCCCAGGTCAGAGCCCAGGTCGATATACACCTTCTTAGCCTCATCTTTCTTGGCCTCTGCAATCTCAATCACCGAGCCAATCACCGGGAAATACTTGTTGACAAAATCGTCAAGGTTAAGCGAAGCATACTTGATTGCCTCAGAGCGTGCATCATCGGCAGTGGTGTGGGTAGATAGGAAGCTGGTAGTCGATTCGCGGGTGTCGTTGCAAATCACCGCACCGTCGGCAACGTTGAATATCTTTATCTGGTAGGTAGCTTTAGCAGTGTACCAGGTCTTTCCGTTATTCGACTTGCTGGTAGTGGCAAGCGAAGCGAGGTGTCCGGTCATAATGTATTTTGCTCCAAGCGTCTTTATCGACTCAATGAGCGCATTTTCCTCATTCAAGGCATTCTCGCTCATGCGGCGGCTGATTTCGGCTTTCATAATCTCATCATTCTTGGTATCAACTATTTTCAGACGACCCGTCTTGTTGATACCGTCAATCACGGTGTTGCGAAGCATCTCGGCATAGTTGCTACCTACATTCGATGAATATGTGAAATTATACACGCAAAGCACATCTTTCTTTGCCTGGGCAAAAAGGGTAATAGCTGCACACAGCACAATGGCTAAAAATAAAAATCTGCGATTCATAACTATCTATCAGTTTTTAGTTAGAAAATCAGTTGGTTTAATCAGAAAATTCGTTTGTCCGTTTTTTAGGGAAATATGAATTCCCTTAATCTTTTTTTGCAAATATAGCACATTTTCCTATAACTGGCAACACTGAAAATTAACTTTTCCTTATCAGCCGAAGAAGAAATATGCCACAAGGATTGCCGAAACCGAACCTACCACATCGGCAAGCAGGGCGAAGGGAACGGCATAGCGAGTCTTTTTCACACCTACGCTGCCAAAATACACGGCAAGAATGTAGAAAGTGGTGTCGGTGCTGCCTTGCAGACACGATGCCACGCGCGACACGAAGGCATCGGCTCCATAGGTGTTCATCACATCTACCATCATTCCGCGCGAACCGCTACCACTCAGTGGCTTCATCAGTGCCGTAGGCAGTGCCCCCACCCACTCGGCATCAATTCCGAGTGCCGACACGGCGGAGGTAATCCAGTCGGTAATCACACCCATTGCTCCCGAAGCGCGGAACATGCCTATTGCCACCAGCACAGCCACCAGATAGGGGATAATCATCACGGCGGTCTTGAAACCCTCCTTAGCTCCCTCGATGAAGGAGTCGTACATATTCACCTTCTTGCGGAATCCGGCGGCAAGAAATCCTATTATTAGGCTGAACAGCAAAAAATTGGCTGCAAAACTCGAATACTCGGCAACTTTCTCCTCGGGGAGTGTGGAAAGATAGCCTATCACACTGCCAATGAACAGTGTGAGACCCCCAATCCACGAAATAATCACACGGTCGAGGATGTTGATGCGCTGCTTGAGGCACAGCGCAATGATTCCCACAAGCGTGGCAAGGAAAGTGGCTATCATGATGGGGATAAACACGTCGGTGGGATTGGCTGCACCACACTGAGAGCGATACATCATCACTCCTATGGGAATCAGGCACAATCCCGACGCATTTAGCACCAAGAACATAAGCATGGCATCAGTGGCAGTGTCTTTCTTGTCGTTGAGCGACTGCAATTCCTGCATTGCCTTGAGCCCCAACGGAGTAGCGGCATTGTCAAGCCCAAGCATATTGGCCGACACATTCATGAAAATCGACCCCATGGCAGGGTGTCCTTTAGGAATACCCGGAAAGAGCCGGGAAAAAAGCGGGCTGATAAGGCGTCCGAAGAATTGTATCACGCCACCGCGCTCACCTATCTTCATCAAGCCCATCCACAGCGAAAGAATGCCCGTAAGACCTATTGAAATCTTGAAAGCCTGCTCAGCCGATGTGAACGAAGCCTCCATTATCTGTGACCATATTGCCAGATTGCCATCAAACAACGTCTCGCCCAAAGCAACCAGAAAAGCTATCGCAAAGAATGCTATCCAAATGTAATTCAATACCATAAAGTCGAGTGTCAATCTTTAAAGTTGCAAATTTACATAAAAACCCCGAATTATAAGCCAGTCGAGATAAAGAAATGCAATTTTTTCAACTTCTTGGGGATTAGTAGTCGCTGAAGAATTTTGGCTTGATGACGAGTCCCACACGAAGGCGCGAGTGATACCGGTTGTAGTCGAGCAGGTTTTCGCCGTAGCCATTGTAATACTGCACAAAGAAGAACTGGTTTTCCCCCTTGAAAATGCGATAGTTAAGCTCCACAATGGTGTTGCAATTCAGGTTCCAGCCCGATCGCTTCACCACAGTGACAGCAGCGCCAAAGCGTCCGTTTGGCGACATGTATTGGATACCCGTCTGATAGATACCTGAGTATTTGAGTATATCCTTGTTGTTTTGTCCGTCGATAATGGGAATCCACCATTTTGCATGAATCATCACCTGCGGATCCACATACACGCTGCCGCAGAATGAAATCTTGTTCCAGCTTCGCGACTCGTCGCCATCGCGGCCATTCGATTCGTGCTCAATGAGCACCGTAGCCTTACCGATAAGGCGGTCTTTCACGATAAGCAGCTTGGAGAGTCCTATACCAGGATTGAAATTGAGGTCGCGCATAGGCATTGACTCCTTAAACACATTCCACATACACTTTTGCGAGTACATCAAGAAAAGGTAGGTATTGAAAGGCAACGTGCTCTTGGTGAGTCGCTGGGCAATACTCACCTGGAATTTCACGTCGCTGTTGTCGCCATTGGGCTTGTCGCCAAGTGATGTTCCTGCAGTGAAATAGTTGTCCTTGTAGAGCGTGAAATACGGCCCTCGGTCAAACTCATCGCGTATGCTGTCGGCATTGAAGTTGCTGCCGTGAGGCTTCACAATCTGGGCACTGACTTGGATTGCCGAGATGGCTATTACTACTATAATGACGAAAAATCTGATTAACTTCATTGTGTGATAGGTGCTATTCTCTATTCCAAAGTGCAAAATTAGTAAAAAAGCGTGAATTGCCGAGGTGGGTTGATTGGTCGAAATGCGATAATTTCTGATACATATCACGCATAATTACCTCTTTAGCTCGTCAAGGAGCACGAATATAGCCTCACGACCCTTGTTCATGAGCAAGTCGAAAATGCTCAAGTTGCCGGCAAAGCCATATTTTGGCTCCCATATCTGGTGATAATGCACAGGTGCCTCGGCGGGCTTGATGCGGCACGGAGTGATGCCTGTGCCGGCAGCATCGGCATAATGGGTGACTATGGGAAGATCAAGAAAATCCACTATCAGCTCATGCAGCGCCACATTGAAGTCGAGCAGCCAGTGGTCACCACGGTTGATAAGGGCTTCAAGCTCAGGGGCGACATACTCAAAGAATGGCGTTTTGCCGTATGCCGAGTAGATGGCACGCCAGTGCAGCACGCGCCAGTCGCCATGCTCAGAGATGCGCACGTCCTTCATGGTGTAGCCGTGCCACGAAGTTACTTTCTCAATGGGAATGGCAAGCGTCTGCGGTCCGTTGGTGGCAATTATGTCGCAGCGGTGATGCGTCTTGTCGCGGCGAGAGATAGGCTCGTCGGTGACAATAGCCACCTCTCCGGCAGCCACCATGCGGGCATAATACTGCACCGACCCGGCATACATGCTGCTGAATGTCTTCACGCCGGGAGTGCTGCTTATAGGTGTAACCGCCAGGTTGCTCATTTGTCGGGATTGGCGTCTTTGAAAATTCGATCCCAGCGAATGCCCGGGAAACCTTTATCCTTGTCGAACGACACTATCACAAACATCGGAGTACCCACCACATGGTCTTCGGGCACGAAGCCCCAGTAGCGCGAGTCGGCAGAGTTGTCGCGGTTGTCGCCCATCATCCAGTAATAGTCCATATTGAATGTGTAGCAGTCGGTGGCAGTGCCGTTGATGTAGATAATTCCATCGCGCACGGCGAGGTCGTTGCCCTCATAGTTGCGGATTACGCGCTCATAGATAGGCAGATTATCAAGGGTGAGCTTCAATGTGGCTCCCTTCTTGGGAATCCAAATCTTGCCATAGTCGGCGCGCGTCCAGCCATAGTCGTGAGTTACGGGATACACATTCATCACCTCACTCACCGGCACACGCATTGCGTGCTTAATCCAGCCAAGGGCATTCACCTGCTCAAGCATCTTGGCAGTGAGCGGCACCTGATAGATGGGTGGCACAGAGCCGTCGTCGGCAACGGTGAGCCCGAGGCTCATCACGCCATATTTCTCTCCCGGGTCGGTGATGGCAATGCGGTTGCGGTCGTCGATGCTCACGCCAAGGCTCTCCCAAGTGGCTTGGTCGATTTCACGGCCATCGGTCTGAATCAGATAGTTATACTGCACATTCTCCGGCTCGGCAATGGCTTTGCCATTGATATACACTATATTGTCCTTGATTTGCAACATCTCGCCGGGCAGACCTATGCAACGCTTCACATAGTTCTCGCGGCGGTCAACGGGGCGATATATCACATCGCCATATTTTGCCTTGTTGCTGCGAACGGCAGCCGCACCGCCCGGCTCAAACTGGCACAGGGTATAGTAGTCGGGGTTTTGCACCTTCAGGGCTACAGTGTCACCTGCCGGGAAGTTAAACACCACAATGTCGAAGCGCTCCACGCTGCGCACACCTTTCAGGCGGTGATACTCCCACTGCGGATAGTCGATATACGACTTGCAGTTGAGCACCGGCAGCGTGTTCTGTGCCAACGGGAAGTGCAGAGGTGTGTTGGGCACGCGCGGTCCATACACCATCTTGTTCACCCACAGATAGTCGCCCACAAGCAGCGACTTCTCGAGCGACGACGAGGGTATCTGGTAGTTTTGTCCGAAGAAAAGGAAGACGAAATACACCAGCACCAAGGCATACACTATGGCATCGACCCACCCCATCACTGCCCGCACGGCAGCATTCTTGGTGTGTTTCCACCACGTCCACGGAATGAACTGCGTGAGGTAGATGTCGGCAAGCAAAGGCAGGAACAGAATCACCCACCACGAGCCGAGCCAAGCGACCCAGCCTATGAAAATAGCAGCCACAATGGCGAAGCGGGCCCAGCGGGTGGGCTTCACACGGCCAAGACGCTCACGGAGACCGCCGGTCTGCTGCACATCTACGTTCTTTTTATCTTTCTTTTCTTCTTCCATAATCAAAAAAAGTTATATCGGTAATTCACTGGAAAAAATCCTTATTCTCCGGCTAAGATAGCACCCATCACATCGTCCATCGAGAAGAAACCGTTCTTTCCCTTGAGCCACTCGGCTGCCACCACAGCTCCAAGGGCAAAACCCTCACGGCTGAAAGCCTCGTGTGTGATTGAAATGCGGTCGATGTCGCTCACATAGTTCACAATGTGAGTTCCCGGCACTTCGCCCTTGCGCTCATGGGCAATTTTCAGCACATCGGCAGCATCAGAGTCCTCACTCCAGCGCTTCTTGCGGTCGAGGTTGTCGATTACGCCATTGGCGAGCGTAATGGCAGTGCCACTGGGGTGGTCGAGCTTGTGAATGTGATGTATTTCAGTCATGTTCACATCATATTCGGTGAAGTGATTCATGAGTCGGGCAAGATACTTATTGAGAGCAAAGAAGATGTTCACACCCACGCTGAAGTTCGACGAATAGAGCAACGTGCCACGGCTCTCGTCGCACATACGCTTGATATCGGGGAGGCGGCTGGTCCAGCCCGTAGTTCCCGACACCACTCTCACGCCCTTGGTGAAGGCACGCAGATAGTTGCCATAGGCAGTTTCGGGAGTGGTGAACTCAATAGCCACGTCAGCCGAGGCAAACTCCGGGCTGTCGATGTCGCTAAGGTTCTTCTCGTCGATGATACACACAATCTCATGGCCACGCTGCTTGGCAATGCGCTCAATGGCGTGACCCATTTTTCCATATCCTATAAGTGCTAATTTCATTACTTTGTGATTTTTACGACCGCGAAGTTACAAATATTTCCTCAATCCATCAACCCCACAGCCTAAAATCCCCACAAAATCACAAAAACAGATCGTCCATCACCACCTCATTATGCACTATGCCCGAGTGCAACCCTTGCATTACACCAAAGGTGGTGACCATTGTCAGTAGAAGCGTCTTTGTGGCTTTCATTTCCTGGCGGAAAACAGCCATATTTGTGCGCAATTTCTCCTCATATTCTTTGGTGATGGAGTAGGGAGTTTCAGAGAATTTCATTTCACACACATTTATTACCCTGTCGGCGCGGTCGATAAGCAAGTCGATCTGGGCTCCCTGCTCGGTGCTACTGCCTATTTTGCGCCATGAGCATGAAGTGGTGGCAATTCCTGCAATTCCCAGTTTGAGTTTGATTTGGGGCAGGTGCTGCATACACACCGTCTCAAAACTGAAGCCTTGCCATGCACTCACTTGCCGGCTACCTATGTTGTTGCTCCAAAAGCGTTCATCCTTGCTGTGATTGCCACTGATAAACTTGAAATAAAACAAAACGTAAGGGTCGCAAATGCGATATAAAGCATTTCTCACCGAGCTTTTATATCGCGAATACACTTCAATGAAATCACATCGTCTCAGGTTTTCAAGTATCTTGCTAAGTTCGCCTCCCTCTATTGCAGTGGCACTGATAATGTCGGCACGTATCATTCCTTCACGATGCCCAGCCAGAACCTTTATCACAGCAATATATTTATCGGCTTTAGGAAACAGTGCATTGAATAGCTCTTCAAATTCCCCACTCATTCTGGCATTCTTTGCAAAAAACAGCCTGTCGAGGTTTTGTGCCAGACTCTCTTGTCCGTTAAGCAAAGTGAGATAGAAAGGTACTCCACCCAATGCCATGTAGCATTGCGTGATGGTGTAGCGGTCCCAAAGGCAGCCATTGGCGTGAAGCATTTCCTCACATTCGCCCAAAGAGAACGGCCGCAGATATATTTGTGCCGTGATGCGATTGTGCAAGCCTCCACGGTTTTTCACAAGTTTATCTACCATCCACGATGTGGCAGAACCGCAGGCAACAAACATGATATCATCGCGCTGTGCCGCCCAGCCATTCCAGAAGTATTCCAAGGCAGCAACGAAGCTGCTGCGCGGAGTGTCAATCCAAGGCATCTCGTCGAAGAATATCAATTTTCGCTCATTGCGGGGCTTCGACTCTATGAGTTTGCGAAGCTCCATGAATGCTTCCTCCCACGATGCAAGCAACGGTGCATACATCGAGCCCGATGCCTCGCCCAACTGAGTGGCAAAGCGCTGCAGCTGCATCTTTTGCGGCTGATTCCGGGCACCCACATAACCTAATGTGATGCGGTCGCCAAACAGATGATTTACAAGAAACGTTTTCCCGATTCGCCTACGGCCATAAATAATCACAAATTCCGAGCGACCCGAGGAATACAATCTCTCAAGTTCAGCCATTTCCTTTTTCCGAGCTATAATTTTCATCGCAGAGTGGTTTTTGACATTTTTTGTTGGCATTATATGTTTTTACATAATGCCGATGCAAAAATACACATTTTCTCGAGATATGGCAACTTTGGCTGCTATAAAACTCTCCATATCTCACAAAAATATCGAGATATGGTAACTTTAACTGCTACAAAACTCTCCATATCTCACGAAAATATCGAGATATGGAAACTTTAACTGCTATAAAACTCCCCATATCTCACGAAAATATCGAGATATGGAGAGTTTGAGGCAACTTGTGGGGATTAGTTCACTACCACTTCGTCGATGAAGAACCAGGATGGGTGACCTACGCCGTAGTGCCATGAGGGGCACTCCAGAGTGCCTTCCACTTCCACTCTCACATAGCGTGCCTGTGCTGCCTTTTCCACTTTAAATTCCACAAATTTCACACTCACATCGCGGTCTTCGGGGCGGTATTATTCGCCCAGTGGGGTGAATTTTTGTTAATTCTTTGGGAAACGAAAGGCGTGATTTAACTTTCGGGTGGCAAGTGCATCTTTTTAAGCAGAAAGCCCAGCACTAAGTGCGCAAGTTTTCGTAATTTTGCAATTCGGAAATTCAAAGTAAACAAAAAAGGATATTGATGAAAAGATTGTTGTTAATGATGATGGTGGCAATGACCGGTTTTGCCATGCAGCAGGCAGAGGCTGCCAACATCAGAGGAAAGATTGTTGATGCCACCGACAAGTCGCCCCTTTCAGAGGCTTCTATCCGCCTCGTCAAGGCATCGAAGGACAGTACCTATGTGGCAGGAGCGGCTGCCGACACCGAGGGACGCTTCAATCTCGCCGGAGTGCGCCAAGGCAAATACGTACTCTCGGTGAGCTATATC
>CALZFJ010000019.1 GCA_945645715.1 uncultured Prevotellaceae bacterium
AGAAGCCCCTTCTTTACTACCGCAACAACCTCGTCACTCTCATCAACTTGCTTGAGCTTATGCCTAAATACGGCACCAAGGGAATCGTGTTCTCATCGTCGTGCACAGTGTATGGCGAGCCCGATGTGAATCCCGTAGATGAAACCGCTCCTATCAAGAAGGCAACTTCGCCCTACGGCAACACAAAGCAGATTTCAGAGGAAATCATCACCGACTATATCACCTCGGGTGCTCCCATAAAGAGTATCCTGCTTCGCTACTTCAACCCCGTTGGCGCTCACCCAAGTGCCGAAATCGGAGAGCTTCCGAATGGTGTGCCCCAAAACCTTATCCCATTCCTAACCCAGACTGCAATCGGCATACGCAAGGAGCTTAGCGTATTCGGCAACGACTACAACACTCCCGACGGCTCTTGCATTCGCGACTTCATAAATGTGGTTGACCTCGCCAAGGCTCACGTGAAAGCTCTTGAACGTATGCTCGAAGACAAGAGCGAGGAGAAGCTTGAGGTGTTCAACCTCGGCACAGGCGTAGGACTTTCGGTGCTCGAACTCATCAATGCGTTTGAGACAGCCACCGGTGTGAAAGTTCCGCACAAGATTGTAGGACGCCGCGAGGGTGATATCGAGAAGGTGTGGGCTAACCCCGACCGTGCCAACAATGTGCTTGGCTGGAAGGCTACCACTTCGATTGAAGACACTATGCGCTCGGCTTGGAACTGGCAGCTTCGTCTGCGCGAGCGTGGCATCATGTAATAAAATTATTTCTTTAATATGGACATTCTGCAAAAACGCATAGCCGCCGACGGCAAGTTTCTTCCCGGTGGTGTGCTCAAAGTAGATGGTTTCATGAACCATCAGCTCGACCCTAAGCTCATGGAACAAATAGGTGACGAAATTGCACGGCTCTTTGCCGGCAAAGGCATCACCAAGATTCTCACCATCGAGGCAAGCGGCATTGCTCCCGCTGTGATGGCCGGACTGAAAATGGGCGTACCGGTAGTGTTTGCAAAAAAACGCCTGCCGCGCACCATAACCGAGGCCTACACCTCGTGCGTAAGCTCTTTCACCAAGGGCAAGGAGTATCAGCTCATCGTGTCGCGTGAGTTTCTCTCAAAAGACGACAACGTGCTTTTCGTTGACGACTTCCTCGCCTACGGCAATGCCGCAATTGGCATTATCGACGTGTGCAAGCAAGCCGGAGCACGACTCGAGAACATGGTGTTTGTGATTGAGAAGGAGTTTCAGGACGGCCGTGTGCGCATTCTTGAGAAAGCTCCCACGGTGCACATCGAAAGCCTTGCCATGGTTCAATCACGCGAAATCACGCAGCGCGACTGTGAGTTTATGCAGATGGCAATCGACCTTTCAGTTGAGAACGTGAAGAATGGCGGAGGTCCGTTTGGAGCCGTTATCGTGCGCGACGACAAGATTGTGGCTACGGGTGTGAATCGTGTCACTGCCAATCACGACCCCACAGCCCACGCCGAAGTCAGTGCCATTCGCAACGCCTGCCAAGCATTGGGCGATTTCAAGCTCGATGGCTGCGTGATTTACACCTCATGCGAGCCTTGCCCAATGTGCCTAAGCGCAATATACTGGGCTGGAATCAGCAAGATTTATTATGGCAACACCAAGCAAGATGCCAAGATGATTGATTTCGACGACTCTTTCATCTATGATGAGATAGAGAAGACTACCGACCACCGCTCCATCCCGGCTATCGCACTGATGCGCAAGGCTGCTCAGAAGGCATTCACCGACTGGATGGAAAAGGCCGACAAGATTGAATACTAAGGGTGCCGACACAGCACTCTACCAGAGTAAAAGCCCCTGCCTCACACCCAAAAGTGTGGCAGGGGCTTGATATTTTTATTAATTTCGCCTGAAAGCATTACCCGTTCCGGGCGATTAGCTCAGGCTGTTGAGCACGTTGCGTATTTTTTCGTAGGTAGTGATGCGAGTGGGCACAAGTGGGAGTCGCAACTCATTCTCAATGAATCCCATGGCATTGAGCAAACATTTCACTCCGGCAGGATTTCCATCTACGAATAGCAGACTGAAAAGCTCGGTGAAACGGTGATGAATCTGCAGTGCCTTCTCATAGTCGCCATTGAGCGCAAGGCGCACCATTCGGCTAAACTCACGCGGGAAAGCATTGCCAATCACCGAGATAACGCCCACAGCACCAAGCGTGATAAGCGGGAATGTTATGCCATCATCGCCCGATATCACCATAAAGTCGCGAGGCTTGTTCTTGATAATCTCGTCCATCTGCGAGATGTTGCCCGAAGCCTCTTTCACACCGATAATATTCTCAAAGTCGCGAGCAAGGCGCAGGCACGTCTCGGGAGCCATATTCACGCCTGTACGCCCCGGCACATTATATAGAATCACCGGCACCGGCGATGCCTCTGCAATAGCCTTATAATGCTGATAGATACCCTCTTGCGACGGCTTATTATAGTAAGGGACAACCGATAGAATTGCGCTGAACGGCGACAAGTCGATTGTTTTCACGGCATTCACCACAGCCATAGTGTTGTTGCTTCCCATACCGAGCACCATAGGCACACGGCCATGCACGCGCTCAACCACAAAGTTGCGCACCTCCACTTGCTCCTCAGGCGACAGCGTTACGGTCTCGGCAGTAGTAGCGAGCACCACAAGATAATCAATTCCATTCTGTATTTGATACTCAAGGAGTCGTGCGAGTGCATCATAGTCAACCGATTTGTCGCTTTTGAAAGGCGTAATGAGAGCAACACCCATTCCCTTTAAATTAATTCCTGCCATATATATGGATTTGTAGAGTTTCTAATTTTGATTACTCTGCAAAATTAGTGATAAAACCCCAAAAGAGCAATTTTTAATTGGAAAAATAGCTAAAAGATGCTGTCATAAGCCATAAATTGGCTATCTTTGTAGAAAATAGGCGGCATCTCGGCAAAACAATCAAGCAAGCTTATTGTTTAGCTCTCGATTTGCACTATTTTTGTGATATAAACAATCAAACTGACTCTTTAAAACCAATGCAATACACAAGAATCCATGCCACATTTTGCACACTGATTGTAGCACTCTGCACCGCGATTGGTGCATGTTCGGCACAAAATAACGACTCATTCAATTCCCCGGCAACTAATATGCCACGAGGCTCATTTTTGCAGCCGCACCTTTGCCACAAATGGGACGATGTCCGGTGGCAGCAAGAATTTGCCGCTATGCGCGAGGCTGGAATGGACTTCGTGATATTGATGAGCACTGCCGATACCGACACTGCCGGAGTCACTCGTGCCATCTACCCCACTGCCATCGAAGGCATCAACCATTCGGGCAATGATGTGGTTGATGCCTGTCTGCGCAACGCCCAACGTGCCGGAATGAAGGTGGTGATAGGGCTCAACTTCGACGATCGGTGGTGGGATATAGGCAAAGGCACAGCGCCTATGTGGCTTGAGCACAGCCTTATGCAGGGCAATGAGATTGCAGCCGAAATAATGCGCAACTACTACCCACGCTATGCCGAAGTGATGCAAGGCTGGTACTGGGTGTGGGAAGTTGAGCCTTCGTTTTGCAGCAATCCTATAATTCTTGAGGTGCTCACACAGGCACTCAATGCTAATCTCGACTTTCTTCACTCCCTGTCGCCCTCGCTACCGGTGATGCTGTCACCATTCATGAACCGGTCGCTTGGCAGTGCCGATAATTGCGCCCGAGTGTGGCAATATATCCTCTCAAATGCCCACTTTGCCGATGGCGACATTTTTGCTCCGCAAGATTGCATCGGCTCGGGCTATCTCACGCTCGACTGCGTTGAGGAGTGGTTCGCAAAGCTGCGTGATATTATCCCCACGAAGCCGGCTGTACAATTCTGGGGCAACATCGAGCTTTTCGACCAGCGTTTCTGGACGAGTGCCGACATAGGGCGCATCAAGCTTCAGCACGATGCAATCGCTCCCTTCGTGAGTGATTTCATCTCGTTTGCTTATAGCCACTACGTAAGCCCTAACCTGAAGAACCCCGTGCTGCACCGCGCATATAGCCACTATGTGCGCACCGGCAAATTGCTCCAGTGCAAGGCTCCGGCGGCGGTAAGTGAAGCAAAATGCACCGGCGGAATCCTGTCGTGGAAAGGCATAAGCGGCAACGAATGGCTGCTGGGCTACCGCGTGCGTCGCGATGGAGTACTTGTAGCCGACTGCCAACTTACCCACGATGGCAGCTGCAAATGCTCAATAAATGCCGACACACCGGGAATCTACGCCATCACAGCCTACGACGCGTGGGGCAATGAATCATCGGCAGTGGAAGTGAAAGTGCCATAATCATCACCTTTCGGCACATTTTCGGTGTTCCGGGCAAAAGATTTTTTGCCCAACGCTTTAGTTTTGCACGAATTTATGCTAATTTTGTAAAATATTTAGCATATACACGATTGAGAGTTACAATTTATGGAGAGCAAGGAATTAATCGACCAGATTGCCGCGCGCATTGAGCGCAGTAGTGCCGACACCGAGAAGCTGCTTGAGGGCTTTGTGGCTACGCTTAAAGAGCGGTGCAGTGCTCTCGACTGCATAGCTGTGCCCGGATTTGGCACATTTGAGGCAAAAAAGAAGAGTGAACGAGTGACGGTAAATCCGGCTTCGGGCAAGAAAATGCTTGTACCTCCTAAGATTGCCCTCACTTTCAAGGCAAGTGCATTATTGAAAAGCAAGTTAAGATAATCCCCCACACACATGAACAGCAAAGTGACATTTCCCGAGCTCGTGGATGCCGTTGCAGCAGCTACCGAGTGCCCCAAGCGAGTGAGCGAATTATTTCTGAAAGAACTATTCACGGTGATTTCAGAAGCACTTCGCAATGGCGAGAGTGTGCGTGTGCGCGGTCTTGGTCTTTTCAAGCTCACCAATGTAGAGGCACGCAAGAGTGTGAATGTGAATACCGGTGAGGAGATGGAGATTCCGAGCCACCGAAAGGTGTCGTTTGTGCCCGAAAAAGCTCTCGCCGATGCCATAAATGCTCCGTTTGTAGGCTTTGAGACCGTAGTGCTCGACGACGACCTCTCGGAGGAAGACATTCAGCTGATGGCAAGTGTAGATGACTTCGACACCGAGGAGCAGGCAACACCGCCCACATTCTCCCCGGAGCAACCGTCGCAACCTGTGGCAGTGCCTATCGTGCAACCTCAAACTGTTGAGCAGCCGGTGGCAGAGCCTATCGTGCAACCTCAAACTGTTGAGCAGCCGGTGGCAGTGCCTATCGTGCAACCTCAAACTGTTGAGCAGCCGGTGACAGAGCCTATCGTGCAACCGGAACCGATTACCGAGAAACAAGAACTTACTACCGACACTGAAGATATGAAAGAGCCATTAAAGACTAACGAAGACACTGACGTTCAGTATAATATAATCACTCCCGAGACCAAGCCCACTGAAGTGGAAGACTACAATATCCCCGAAGACGACGATGAGGAATACGTCACCGAGCGAAAACCCGTTAGCTCCGAGAAGAGCAACGATGGTTTTATGCGAGGCTTCATCTGGGGCGCAGTCTCCATGTTTGTGTTCTACCTGATTGTTGGTGGTGGATATTTTATGTATCAGCACATTCAAAATCAAGAGATTATAGATACTGCTCGTGGCACTGACTCAATCGAGGTCGAAGCTACACCCGAGGAGGTGAACGAAGCTCCGGCAGAACCAGCCGCAGAAGAAACGCAAACTGCCGACGCTCAGAAGTCCGAAGCCGAAGCCGAGAAGCCGGCTACCGAGCCCGAAAAGCCCGCAGCCGAGCCTAAGGCTGCCGAACCGGTGTATGACACTGTGACCGAGCGTCAGTTCCTCACCAAGATTGCTGCAAAGCACTACGGCAATGCCGACTTCTGGGTGTATATCTACGAGGAAAACCGCTCTATCATCAAGAATCCCAACACTATCGCTCCGGGCACTAAGGTGGTGATACCGCCGGCATCGAAGTATGGCATCGACAAGAACAACCCCGAAAGCCTCCGTGCCGCCCGCAAGAAAATCCAGGAGATAGAGAACAAAAAGTAACATGTTCCCTACCCTCAGCTACAAGTTACTCGCCCAACCCGCCAAGAGATCGGCATGGTGGATTCTGGTGTTGGCTTCGCTTATGAGCTTAGCCGACTTGATATTCTCACCCTTGAATTTCACACTCTTGCTTCGCATAGAATTTGTGCTGTTTGCCCTGTTCAAGGCTTCTGTGCTCTATGTGATTCTGCTCAGCTGCCGCCACAAGGTAGCCCGATGCCTTATGATTGCGTTCCTCATAGGGTTTGGTGTGCTTGCGGTAGTTAATGTGGTGGGATTCACCATTTACCAGACAGGAATCTCACGGCGATTGATTGCCATTTTAGGCGAGACTTCAATGCGCGAGATAAGCGAATTTATGCCACAGTTAGCCGACAACCTGCCGATGATGTTCACCGACACCTGTATGGTGTACACAATTCTTGGCTCCGCGCTGTTGGCTGTGATTCTAAGGCTAATCAACACAAAGACTTTCAACTCACTGTTAGCTCTCACAATACTTGCCGGAGTTGTAGTGAGCGGTGTGTTTCTTGCCAAGAAGCAAGTATGGGGCAAAGTGCATCTATCGGTCTATGCCCGCGTGATAACCCATGTGAGAGGCTATGCAAAAGAGGTAAAAGCCCTCGATGATCTATTAGCGCAGAGTAAAGCTTTCCCCAATGCCGACAAAGTAACATCTGAGCAACTCACCGACAATGTGGTGCTTGTGATAGGCGAATCGGCACTGAGGCGTCATCATTCGCTCTATGGCTATCCGCTTTCTACAACCCCACGTCTTGATGCTCTTGCCGATAGCCTCGTTGTATTCAGCGACGTGATAGGCTCATCAATCGGAACCAATGACAATATCTCACGCATACTGACTTTCCGACGCGACTTCGACACCGACGAGTGGTATCGCTATCCATCAATAATTGAAATGATGAAACATGCCGGCTACCGCACCTATTGGTTGTCGAATCAGGAAAAAGGTGGTTTCTGGAGCAATTGCTCTGCAGGAATTGCCCTCACTGCCGATGTGGTGAATTATGTGGGAGCGCTAAGTTCGGAAGATAATCTTATCTCGCGCTTCGATGAGGATCTGCTTGAGCCTGTCAGCAAGGCTCTTACCGACACAGCCCGTCACCGCTTGGTGATGTGCCACATGCTGGGATCGCACGTGCAATACAAATACCGCTATCCTGCATCAATGGCAGAGTTTACCCCCGACAGTGTTATGAAAAAAGCTCCAAAGCCATACCTCACGCATGAGATGGCACAGACAATCTCGGAATACGACAATTCCATTCGCTACACCGACTATGTGATAGGTCGCATAATTGAGATGGTGCAACGATGCGATAAGCCTTCGGTGCTAATCTATCTATCCGACCATGGAGAAATGGTGTACGATGAGGGCGAATTCTGCGGACGCAACCGCGATTGTGCCGAAGTGCCGATGATAATCTATGCCAACAGTGCATTCAGGCAGCGGTGTGCTGACAAAATGAGGGAGATTGAAGAAGCTCGCGACCGCAGGATTACATCGGCAAACTTAGTGTATGCACTGATGAATATCACAGGCACAAAATATCCGCTTTACGACGCAAAGCTCGACTTTTTGTCGCCCGAATTTGAGTCGCGACAGCGTTTTGTCGATGAAACGCCATGGGAGAAAGACAGTGTGAAACTCGAGGGAAAAAGAAAAAAGTGAAATAGAAAAAATCTTTAACTTAATAATTGATAAATTAACGCGCTGATATTGTGCTGTGAGCCGCGAAAATATTAATTTTGCACTCGAATACGATAATAGGGACAAGACTATGGGTCTTTCCCTCTAAATTGAGTGGAAACAAATTATTGGATAACAGAATAACTACTATAAACAAAAGGAAATATGAGCGATTCAGTAAACATTCGAGAATTGAATGATTTAATAGCAAGCAAAAGTAATTTTGTGGGAATGATTACGCAGGGAATGGATCAGACAATTGTGGGACAAAAGCACTTGGTCGATTCATTGCTCATCGCGCTGCTTGCTAACGGACACGTATTGCTTGAGGGTGTGCCCGGTTTGGCTAAGACTCTTGCCATCAAGACACTTGCATTGCTAATTGATGCAAAATACAGCAGAATCCAGTTTACCCCCGACTTGTTGCCTGCCGATGTGGTGGGAACTATGGTATATAGCGCAAAGCAGGAGAAATTTGAGGTTCGCCGCGGTCCGGTTTTCGCTAATTTCGTACTTGCCGATGAAATCAACCGTGCCCCGGCAAAGGTGCAGAGCGCACTGCTCGAAGCCATGCAGGAGCGCCAGGTGACCATCGGAAAGGACACTTTCAAGCTCGACGACCCGTTCCTCGTGCTTGCCACACAGAACCCTATTGAGCAAGAGGGTACTTATCCTCTGCCGGAGGCGCAAGTTGACCGTTTCCTCATCAAGGTGATTATCGGCTATCCTAATAAGGAAGAGGAGAAGCAGATTATCCGCCAGAATATCAAAGCCGAGAAGCGCGAAGTGAGTGCACTCGTGAAGCCGGAGGATATCATTGAGGTGCGCAAGATTGTGCAGCAAATCTACGTCGATGAAAAGATTGAGCGCTACATTGTGGATATTGTGTTCGCAACCCGCTTCCCGCAGGACTATGGCTTGAACGACCTCACAAGCATCATTTCATTCGGTGCTTCACCGCGTGCTTCAATCAGCCTTGCACTCGCAGCACGCGCCTACGCCTTCCTCAAAGGCCGCGGATATGTGATTCCCGAAGACGTGCGTGCAGTGTGCCACGATGTGATGCGTCACCGCATCGGCTTGAGCTATGAGGCTGAAGCCAACAACATTTCAGCCGACGAAGTAATCAGCGAAATTCTCGATAAGATTGCAGTACCCTAATTAAGCAACGCATAACAAATGGATTCAACTGAGTTATTGAAGAAAGTCCGGAAGATTGAAATCAAGACCAAAGGACTTTCTCAAAACATATTTGCAGGTGAATATCATTCGGCGTTCAAAGGGCGCGGAATGACGTTCTCAGAGGTGCGCGAGTACCAGTATGGCGACGATATCCGCGACATCGACTGGAATGTGACCGCACGCCACAACCGCCCATACGTGAAAGTGTATGAGGAAGAGCGCGAGCTCACTGTGATGCTGCTCGTTGATGTATCTGGCAGCAAGAACTTCGGTGCAGTGGGTGTGGAGAAGAATGAGATGATGGCTGAAATTGCCGCCACTCTCGCTTTCTCGGCTATCCAGAACAACGATAAGGTGGGTGTGATTTTCTTCACCGACAAGGTGGAGAAGTTCATTCCGCCAAAAAAGGGTCGCAAGCACATTCTGCTTGTGATTCGCGAGCTGCTCAACTTCAAGCCCGAAAGCCGTGGCACCAACATCGGCAACGTGCTTGAATATCTCACAAGTGCTCTGAAGAAGCACTGCGCCACATTCCTTATTTCCGACTTTATCGACGGCAACGACTACTACAAGGCAATGTCGATTGCAAGCCGCAAACACGACCTCACCGCCATTCAGGTGTATGACAAGCGCGAAGCCACCCTTCCCAATGTGGGACTTATGAAGGTGGAAGACGCCGAAACCGGGGCTGTGAAGTGGGTGAATACAAGCTCGGCAAGCGTGCGCAACGCCTACAAGAAGTGGTGGTATGAGCGCCAGCAGACGATGAACAACACCCTTATGCGCTGCAATGTGGATATTGCGTCGGTTGCAACCGATGAGGACTATGTGAAGTCGCTTATGGCTCTCTTCGGAAAGCGTGGCGTGAGATAAGCATGATTATTGATAGTGATAATAGCGAAATTGACAATTCCCACATGGAATTGCCCGATTTTTTGAGATATTTATGACTGAAAAAATAAAGAAAATATTATTGGCAGTAGTGCTGGTGTGTGGCACCGCAGCTTTTGCTTCGGCACAAGGCAGCGTGGTGATGCGTGCCAAGCTCGACTCTACAATACTGCTGATGGGCAAGCAGACGGCTCTGCACCTTGAAGTGGCGCAGGACAAGGACGCTGTGGGACACCTGGTGCAGGAACTGGCTCCCACCCTAACCGACGGTGTGGAGGTGATTGACCGCCCCACGCCCGACACCACCGACCTCGGCAACAACCGCATTCAAATCAACCGCGACCTGATTATCCAGTCGTTTGATTCGGGCGTGTATGTGATTCCGCCATTTGAATATGTGGTGGGACGCGACACTTTCCGCTGCAGTCACCTCACACTGAAGGTACTGGCTGTGAACGTGGACTCAATGACCACCGTGCACGACTTTAAGCCGGTGGAGGGCGTGCCGTTCAAGATTGTGGATATGCTCCCCGACTTCATTGCCGACTATTGGTGGCTCTATCTGGCATTCATCGTGGCTGTGGCTATCGTTCTGGTGCTCTACTACTATTGGAAGAAGAAAGGTACTCTGCCACTGATTCCGCAGAAGAAGGAGATTCCGCCATTTGAGGAAGCCATGCAGTGCCTCGACAAGCTCAAGGAGCGACAGCTGTGGCAATCGGGACAGGAAAAGGCTTATTACACCGAACTTACCGACATTCTTCGCCGCTACATCAGCCGCCGATTCGGCGTGAACGCCGCCGAAATGACCTCTGCCGAGATTATGAGCGCCCTGCGTAAGAAGGAGGAAAGCCGCATGGTGAACGACAAGCTGAGCGAAATACTCTCGCTTGCCGACTTCGTGAAATTTGCCAAGGTTCGTCCGCTTTCCGATGAGAACGAGACTGCTTTCCAGCGTGCAGTGCAATATGTGGAGGGCACAAAACCCGCTCCCGAACCTGAAGAAAAGCCTGAAGACGGCGAGAAGCCTGCCAATAGCGACCCAAAATCGCCTAAAGACACAAAAATGGCAAAAGCACCAGCTGATTCTGCAACCGACAAAAAGGAGGAGGACAAGATATGATGAAATTTGCCAATCCATACTATTTGTGGCTGTTCTTGATCTATATCCCCTTGATTGTGTGGTATGTGATGAAGCAACGCACTGCCGACCCTACGATGTCGGTATCTACCACTTCGCCTTTTGCCAATATGCGCAACTCGTGGAAGTGCTATCTGCGCCACCTCATCTTTGTGGTGCGCCTTGCAGCCATCGGGTGCCTGATTATAATACTCTGCCGCCCGCAGACCTACGACAGCTGGAGCACCTCGGAAACTGAAGGAACCGACATCGTGATTTCGCTCGATGTTTCCACCAGTATGCTTGCCCAGGACTTCAAGCCCAACCGCTTTGAGGCTGCAAAAGATGTAGCTGCCAAGTTTGTGTCGGGTCGTGAAACTGATAATATCGGTCTCGTCATCTTTGCCGGCGAAAGCTTCACACAAGTGCCGCTTACCACCGACAAGGCTGTGCTGATGAATTACATTCAGGATATGAAAATCGGTGTGCTCGAAGACGGAACCGCCATCGGCGACGGCATTGCCACTGCAATCAACCGCATAAAGAACGGCAAGGCAAACTCGACGAGCATAATCCTGCTCACCGACGGCTCCAACAATACCGGAGTGGTGGCACCGCTCACCGCTGCCGAGATTGCCAAGCGATTGGGAATCAAGATCTACACCATTGGTGTGGGCAAGAATGGTAATGCCCTCTACCCCGTTGGCACCAATTTCTACGGCAAGATGGAATATCAGTCGCTGCCGGTAGTAATAGATGAGCCTACGCTGCGTTCGATTGCCTCGGCTACAGGAGGAAAATATTTCCGCGCAACGAGCAAGAACGTGCTTCGCCAAGTGTTTGCCGAAATCGACAAACTCGAGAAAACCCGCATGGACGTGCGCAACTTCAGCCACACCGAGGACAACTATATGCCGTGGGCATACTTGCTGCTGGCACTCGTGGTGGTGGAGATTCTTGCCCGCTACACCGTGCTGAGAAACATTCCATAACAACAACTAATTAAGAAACTTACATAGAATCAGAATATGTTCAGTTTTGCAAATCCCGAATATCTCTATCTACTGCTGTTGATTCCGGCAGTGCTTTTGCTGCATTTCCTCTCGCGGAAAGCACGCAAGCGCAGCCTGCAACGCTACGGACAGATTGCAATTCTTGAAAAGCAGATGCCCGATGTATCTAAGTATAAGCCGGGAATCAAGCTTGTGCTTATGCTGGTGGCAATTGCAATGATTGTGATTGTGCTCGCCCGCCCGCGTGCCGGAGCCAAAGAACAGACAGTGAAGGTGCACGGTATAGAGGTGATGGTGGCTCTCGACGTGTCGAACTCAATGAAAGCTTCGGCTACCGACGACCCAAAGGGCGTAACTCGCCTTCAAAAAGCCAAGCTCACGCTTGAGAAGCTTATCGACAAGTTCGACAACGACAAGGTGGGACTCATTGTGTTCGCAGGAAATGCCTATACGCAGCTTCCTATCACAAGCGATTTCACATCGGCAAAGATGTTTCTCAACAGCATCAACACTGAGATGGTGCCCACTCAAGGCACGGCTATCGGTGCTGCCATAAAGCTTGCAATGAACTCATTCACAGGCAATGAGAAATCGCAGAAGGCAATAATCATAATCACCGATGGTGAAAACCACGAGGACGATGCCCCCGGAATGGCTGAAGAGGCTCACAAGAAGGGTATTCAAGTGAATGTGATAGGCTGTGGCTCTACCAAGGGCGCTCCTATTCCACTCGCTTCGGGCGGCTTCATGAAAGACGACAACGGAAACGTGGTCACCACCTTCCTCAATGAGCAGATGGCTGAGCAGATTGCCAAAGCCGGCGGCGGAATCTATCTCTCGGGAAATGCGGGTGATGCAGTGAGCCGACTCGACGAGCAACTCAAGAAACTCGCTAAAGCCGACCTGCAGAAAGTGGTTTATTCGCAGCACGATGAGCAATTCCCGGTGTTTGCCTGGCTTGCACTGATTGTGCTGGTGCTCGAAGTGTTTGTGCTCAACCGCAAGAACGCATGGCTTCGCAAGATTAATTTCTTTACAAAGGAGAATAAGCAATGAAACACATTTCATTTTATATCATAGCAATTATCACCACGGTGATGGCTCTTGCTCCAGCTTCGGCACTTGCCGACGATGCCAAGAGCACTAAGGTGGAAAGCAACCGCGATGAGCGCAACGCAATTCGCAAGGGCAATAAGCTCTTTGAGGAGAAACGCTATGCCGAGGCTGAGGTGGAGTATAAGCGTGCTCTCCAGCACAATCCACAAAGCGATGTGGCTAACTACAACCTTGCCCTCTCCTACATTCGACAAGGTGGCAGTTCCGACCCTAACGACTCGAAAAGCCCGCTGAATCAAGCCGACCAGATTCTGAGGAATGTGGTGAAGACTGCCGACAAAGGACTTGCTTCGCGTGCCTACTATAATCTTGGCAACCTTGCCTTCAACAAGCAAAACTACCAGGAGAGCGTGAACATGTATAAAGACGCCCTGCGACGAAATCCCGATGATGACCAGGCTCGTGAAAACCTGCGCCTTGCGCAGAAGAAGCTGGAGGAACAGCAGCAG
>CALZFJ010000020.1 GCA_945645715.1 uncultured Prevotellaceae bacterium
CCTAACCTCTAACCCAAATATGCAGAATATCACCCCAAAGAACGATGATGAGCGCTTCATGCTCGCCGCCCTCGACGAAGCCCGCGCAGCCGCCGAGCGCGACGAGGTACCCATTGGTGCCGTGGTGGTGTGCCAAGGCCGCATCATTGCCCGTGCGCACAATCTCACCGAAACCCTCACCGATGTCACCGCCCACGCCGAGATGCAGGCTATCACCTCGGCAGCCGCCTATCTTGGCGGTAAATATCTCACCGACTGCACCCTCTACGTCACCGTGGAGCCTTGCCTCATGTGTGCCGGAGCACTCGGCTGGAGCCAGATTGCCCGCGTGGTATATGGCGCTGCCGACGACAAGCGCGGCTATCACACCTTCTGCGCCGCGCCCTTCCACAAGAAGACGCAAATCACAGCCGGAGTGCTCGAAGCCGAGTGCTCGCAGCTTATGACCGACTTCTTTCGCCGCAAGCGTTAGTGGCGCAATGCGTCGAGCCGTGGGGTAGGGGGAATTGCCTGTGCCGCTGCCTCAAAGAATCCAATAGCCGAATTTTGAGTTTTCCCCGATTTTCACTACTTTTGCAACTGAATAGCTATTTTATCTAACTACAATGACTCTAACGCGACCTAAAATCCTCATCATCTACACCGGCGGCACAATCGGAATGATTGAGAACCCGGTGACACATGCGTTGCAGCCTTTCGACTTCACGCATCTTATCGACAATGTGCCGAAAATCAAGATGCTCGATTTCGAGATTCACAATATCCAGTTCAATCCGCCCATCGACAGTGCTGCCATGGGACCTTCGCACTGGAGCGATATGGCTGCTGCCATTGAGGATAACTACGACAATTTCGATGGCTTCGTGGTGCTTCACGGCACCGACACCATGGCTTTCACCGCGTCGGCGTTGAGTTTCATGCTCGAAAACCTGCACAAGCCGGTCATCATCACCGGTTCGCAGCTTCCTATCGGCGAGGTGCGCACCGACGGTGAGGAAAATCTTATCACCGCCCTCCAGGTGGCTGCTTCGCGCGACAAGAACGGCGACCCGATGGTGCAGGAGGTGGCTATTCTCTTCGAGAACTACCTGTGGCGCGGAAACCGAAGCACCAAGATGAGTGCCGACAACTTCAATGCCTTCAAGAGCAACAACTATCCGCCACTGGCAAAAATCGGTCTCGACATTCACTACAATGAAGATGCCCTCTACCGTGTGCCCTCGAAGCGTCCGCTCAAGGTGCGCTATAATATGGATCCCAATGTGATGTTCATAAATCTATATCCCGGCATTCCCGAGAACACCTTGCGCTACCTCCTTCACACCCCCGACCTCAAAGGTATTGTGCTGAAGACGTTCGGTGCCGGCAACGGCCCTATGGAGTCGTGGTTTACAGGAGCAATCCGTGAGGCAGTGGAGCGCGGCATTGTGATTCTCAACGTCACCCAGTGCGTGAACGGAGGCGTTCATTCCACACTCTACGACACCGGAAACGGACTTGCACGCGCCGGAGTGGTGAGCGGCCACGACATCACCAGCGAGGCTGCAATCACCAAGATGATGTATCTCTTCGGAATGGGACTGCCCTCCGAAACAGTTAAGAAATACCTCTGCTACTCGCTTTGTGGCGAGGTTACTATCTGATTTTTTGAATATTAGCTAAATGGATTATAGGATATTTGCACCCGACAAGATTGTGATGGAGGTGGAGCTGCCTGCATCGAAGAGTATCAGCAACCGTATGCTCATTCTCAATGCCCTTTGTGGCGGCGAGTTGCACAACGTTGCCCGATGCGACGACACCGATGCTATGCGCCGAGCTCTTGCCACCGACACCACAGCATCGGGCGCGGTAGCTACAGTCAATATCGGCGCTGCCGGAACTGCCATGCGCTTTCTCACCGCCTACTATGCAACACTCGAAGGTAGTACGGTGATTCTCGATGGCACCGAGCGCATGCGCCACCGTCCTATAGCCCTGCTTGTAGATGCTCTGCGTCGCTGCGGAGCCGATATTGAATATGCCGGAGAGGAAGGCTTCCCGCCGTTGCGCATCACCGGGCGCAAGCTCAGTGCTTCACACATCGAGATTGCCGGAAACGTAAGTTCGCAGTATATCTCTGCCCTGCTCATGGTAGCACCGCTCATGGGCTGCCGCACCGTGACGCTTACCGGTGAAATAATATCGCTGCCCTATATCACCATGACGCTAACGCTTATGCGCCTTATGGGCGTGGACTGCGTCATGAATGGCAACAATATCTCCATTCCCGCCGATGCACACTATGTGCCGTGCGACTTCACCGTGGAGAACGACTGGAGTGCCGCAAGCTATTGGCTCGAAATGCAGTCGCTGTTGCCCGAGTCGCGCATCACCCTCAAGGGCTTGCACTCCGAGAGTGCCCAGGGCGACTCAGCCGTAGCCGGAATCTTCAGCCGGATGGGTGGCACAGCACCAATTATCTTAGACCTCAAGGAAACGCCCGACCTCGCGCAGACTATCGTCGTTACAGCCTGTCTCCTTGGTCGCCACTTCCATATTACAGGGCTCCGGACGCTCCGCATCAAGGAAACCGACCGCATCGACGCTCTGTGCACACAGCTGCGACGCCTCGGCTACATCATCACTGCCGGCGATGATTTCTCACTGAGCTGGAATGGTGAGCGTTGTGCCCCCGAGCCTGAGCCACATATCTCCACCTTCGACGACCACCGCATGGCTATGTCGTTCGCTCCTGCCGCGGTACTTTTCCCCGGCATCGTTATCGACGACGTTGAGGTGGTGAGCAAGTCATATCCCGACTTCTGGCGTCACCTGGAAGCTGCAGGATTCACCCTCACACCGTGTGAGCGCAGAAAGGAGGCTCCGAAATGACCGGTGCCCTCATCATTCTTGCCGTGACTGTGCTGACTGGTGCGCTGCTCTATCTTTTGCAGCGTTTCATGCCCCGCCGCAAATCAGATGCAAAAACCGACCCATCAGACTCATCAGATGCCTCCACCGACCGTCCTGAGGGTTGCTGTGGTCAGCATCTCACCTGCGAGAAAGATTCCCTGCTTGCTGCCGTGAGCAAGGATATTGAATATTTTGAAGACGAAGAACTTGATGCCTACCGTGGCGTTGCCCCCGAAGGATACACCGACGAGCAGATTGAACAATTCCGCGATGTGCTCTACACCCTCCGCCCCGAGGAGTTAGCTGCATGGGGGCGTTCCATTCAGCTCCGAGGAATCAACCTCCCCACCGCCGTGAAAGACGAACTCATAATGCTCGCTGCCGAGGCACGTAGCACCCTTCACGCCGCCGAGCTACGCTCCTGAGTTTCTCACTCTGTGCATGCTTTAAGGCACGTTACGTAGCCGCAAAAAATCTCACAAATTCCTCGGAAGTGTGCAATAATTAAATTAAATTCCGTTAATTTGTGTATATCTTTTAACTCACAAGGCATTTCCACGCAATTTTTGTATATATTTGTAGTTTCAAACGAAGGAAATGAGCGAAGAGAAACTACATATCGACCTCGATGAACTGCTTCACACCAAGGTGCCGAAGTATCGCCGCTACATACCCGGTTTCGTGGTCAGGTGGCTTGAGCGCATCATTTGCCAACGTGAGCTTAACGAGCTGCTCGATAGCACTGCCGGTACTCGCAATGAGGAGTTTGCAGAGGGTGCTATGAGCTATATCGGCGCTACCGTCGAAGCTCACGGTTTGGAAAAGTTTGCGCCCGACGATTCTCATCGCTACATTTTCGCCTCAAATCACCCGCTCGGCGGGCTCGATGGCATTGCCCTCATTGCACTTCTTGGTCGCCACTATGGCGGAAAAGTGCGCTGTGTGGTTAATGATATGCTCATGCAGGTGAAGCCTCTTGCCGGAGTGTTCCTCCCTGCCAATAAGCATGGCCGACAGACCGAAGCCTCGGTGAAAGCTATCAACGATGCCATGGCAAGCGACTGCCAGATGCTCTACTTCCCTGCCGGATTGTGCTCGCGCCGTCAGCCCGACGGCTCCATTGCCGACTTGGAGTGGCGCAAGTCGTTTATCACCAAGAGCATTGAGTATCAGCGCGATGTGGTGCCGGTGTTTTTCAGCGGACAGAATTCCAATCGCTTCTATCGCTTCGCCCAATGGCGCAAGCGGCTCGGGCTGAAGCTCAACATTGAGATGATTCTGCTCCCCGGTGAGATGATGAAGTGCCGCGGCAAGCATTTTGAGGTTATTTTCGGCTCTCCGATTCCTTGGACGTCTTTCACCGACGGCAAGCCTGCTATTGAGCATGCTGCCCGTGTGAGAGACTGTGTTTATAATTTGATGAAGAACAATTTGTGATTTTCCTGAACTCATGAAACCTGTCATTGAACCGATCGACACGAATCTGATTATTGCAGAACTCACGCCCGAGCGTTTTTTGAGAAAAACCAACAAGGGCAACAACGAAATATACATTATCGATGCGCATAATGAGCCTAACACTATGCGCGAGCTTGGTCGTTTGCGCGAAATAGCCTTCCGTGCTGCCGGGGGTGGCACAGGCAAGGATTGCGACATCGACGAGTTTGACGTTATGCCGGTGCCCTGCCGCCAGCTTATCGTGTGGAATCCTGCCGAGAAGGAGATTATAGGCGGTTACCGCTTCATTCTTGGGCACGACATTGCCTTCGATGCCAATGGCGTGCCGCAGATTGCCACCTCCCACATGTTTCACTTCTCTGAGCACTTCTTGCGCGATATGCTCCCGGTGACCATCGAGCTTGGCCGCTCTTTCGTCCGTCTTGAATACCAATCGACCAAGGTGGGTGCAAAAGCAATTTTTGCCCTCGACAACCTCTGGGACGGTCTTGGAGCTCTCACTGTGATACACCCCGAGATGAAATACCTCTTCGGCAAGGTGACAATGTATCCCAACTATTCCACCGAATGTCGCGATTTGCTCCTGGCATTCCTGCACAAATACTTCCCCGACCCCGACGAGCTGGTGCGCCCCATCGAGCCGCTTCAGCACACCTACACGCTTGCCGATTTCAGCTCACTAATCACCGGCGACGACTTCAAGGGCGACTACAAGCGCGTGAACTGCTTCATTCGCGAGCATGGCTTCAACATTCCGCCGCTTGTGAATGCCTATATGGGCTTGTCATCGACCATGCGCATGTTTGGCACTGCCATCAACCATGAGTTTGGCGAGGTGGAGGAAAGTGGAATTTTCCTATCAATTGACGAAATCACAGATGAGAAGAAAGACCGTCATATACAGACGTTTGTCGCTACGCATTGACGCTCTTGCAGGCGCAGCTTCGGCATCGTGGCTCAAGGCACGCACGCTGTGTGTGCCTGCTGTGCTGCTGTCTCTTGCTGTGTGCGCTTTTCACTCTATCGCTGCCGACCACGAGGCTTTGTGGAACGTTTCGCTCACCTCTGCGCTGGGGAATGGAGACTTCGCTCCTTCCTACATAATGAACAACCGCAACGGCGCCCTCACCCAGTCGAGCGGCGTGCTTGCGCGAGCGGGTGTGGAATATTCGCTCAATATTTCGAGCCACTTTTCGCTATGTACCGGTGCCGATGTGGTAGGCGGAGTGCAATCGGCTACCGACTATGGGCTTTACAGCCCGGTGAGCGCCCGTGTAGAGCCTCGCAACGCAAAGGAAGCCCCGGTGTGGCTTCAGCAACTCTATGCCCGCGCCCAGTTCCGCAATGTTTTTCTCACCCTTGGTATGCGCGAGCGCGAGTCGGTTCTTGTCAATCAGCGGCTAAGCAGCGGTGACCTCTGCTTCTCGGGCAACATTCGCCCCATGCCCGGTGTCACTGCCGGGTTTGCCGATTTCTGCAACATTCCCCTTACCGGCGGCTGGGTGCAGATATGCGGCGAGGTGGGCTACTTCAAGGCTCTCGACAAGAAGTGGAAGGAAAACCGCTATAACTTCGAGGACCAATTCATCACAACCGGATACACCTACAACTACAAATACCTGCACCTCCGCACCAATCCTTCCAAGCCTTTCTCCCTCACCATCGGTATGCAGGCGGCTTGCCAGATAGGTGGTACCTATCGCAGCTACAAAGATGGCGACATGAAGAAGGAAGTGCACGAAAAAGCCGGTCTGAAGCAGCTTATCAAGGCGTTTTTCCCCGGTTCGGGAGGCTCGGCAGGTGGCGACCAGGTGTATTATGAGGGAAACCACGTGGGCACGTGGGACGTGATGGGACGCTTGCAGCTACGCTCGGGCGATGAGCTCAAGCTATATTACCAGTCGCCGTGGGAGGACGGCTCGGGTATCGGCAAGCTCAATGGCTTCGACGGACTTTACGGTGTGGAATATGTTGCGGCTCGTCGTGGAATCGTCGATGGCGCGGTGCTGGAATATATCGACCTCATGAACCAGAGTGGTCCTATGCACTGGGCACCGGGCGACTTCGAGGGTACGCCCATTCTCGGACAGGCTACCGGTGCCGACGACTACTACAACAACTATTTCTACGATGGCTACCAGTATTTCGGCTTGTCGGTCGGCTCGCCACTCGTGCGCACTGCCATCTATAATACCGACGGCTATCTGCGCATCACCGACAATCGCATTCGCGGCTTTCATACAGCCGTCACGGGTCATTTCTCGCCCGATGTTCAATATTGGGTGAAGTGTGGCTACCGCCGCTCGGTGGGTACGCCTTTCGTGCCTCTCAAAGAGCCGCGCAGCACCACATCGGTGTCGCTTGAGGCATGTTACAACTTCGGCGACAAGCTCTCGGGGCTATCCATTCACGGTCAGGTGGCAGGCGACTTCGGCAAGCTGCTTGGCGACAACTTTGGAGTGATGGTGAAAGTTATCTACAACGGCAGATTCTGAATAACTATATATCTCAAAAATGAAGCAACTACTTTGCAAAATATTCACTATGACACTGCTTGCAGCAGCAACGCTTTCATGCACCCACAATAATGGCGACATAGGCGTGTGGTTCGGGCTGTGGCGCGTGGAGCAGCTTACCGTCAATGGGCATAGCGACCGTGACTACGCCGGAAACATCTATTTCGGTTTCCAGAGCACCACCGTAGAGCAGAAACTAGTGCACGACAACCACTCCGTGACACAGATGTTTGGCGAATGGAAGGAAGAGGGCAACATGCTCACTATCACCTTTCCCGACCCCCGCTATTGGCCCATCGACGGCTATCTGCGTGGTAACGGCGAGGAAAACCGCCTCACCGTGCAGCATCTCGATGGCAAGCACATAGCTCTCACATTCATCACCCCCAACGACGACACCGTGGTCTATAACCTCGTGAAGTGCAAATAAAACAATCCCACTCTAAATGAAAAAATATCTGCTCGCAATCAAGAATTGGCTCGCCCGACTTTCGTTCCGCACCGGCGTCATTGTCCTGGCTCTTTGTGTTCCCTGCTACATCATCTCGTTTGCACAGATGCTGCTCCCCATCAGCGTGGGAGCCAAATCAGCCCTTTGGGTGGTGTTTTTCGGCCTCGCCAAGACGTTTCAGTATGGCGGCCTCACCATCCTCGGTGTTGAAGGCTACCACCGCCTGCGAGCTTATTTCTCGCGAAAAAAACATCAACATAATCACTAATCAATCTCCTGCAATGCTCGACGACAAGGAATTTCTCTCGCTACGCGACTTTCTCGACCGCGAAGCCGCCCGAATCAACAACACCGATTTCATCGCCAACGACCCCGTGCAGTTTCCTCGTAGGTTCTCGCGACTGCAAGACATCGAGGCTGTGTCGCTGCTCTCGGCTTCGATTGCATGGGGCAAGCGTAAGATGATTTGCAACAACTGCGAGAAGATGCTTGCCATTATGGAAAATTCTCCATTGGAGTATATTCGCGAGGGTGCCTTTGAGCAGCTTCCCGATGAACTCAACATTCACCGCACTTTCTTTGCCCGCAACTTCAAATATATGCTGCGCGGACTTGCCCGCATTTTCTCCCGCTATGGCTCGCTCTGCGACTTTGCTACAGCCAACCGCGTGGGTGAACACGAAACACCTTCGTGGCAACTTGTGGAGCTGATGCAACGCGAGTTCAGCGAGGCTAACGCAGGCGCTACCGATTCGCAATGCCTTCCTACACAGCTGCGCAACACTGCCCTGAAGCGCATCAATATGGCACTGCGCTGGCTCGTGCGCGACGATGGCATCGTCGATATGGGTGTGTGGACGGCTATCCCCAAGAGCAAGCTGTTTATTCCGCTCGATGTGCACGTGGGCGACACTGCGCGCTCGCTCGGCATGGTTGAGCGTCGTGCCAATGACAAGCGCACCGTGCTCGAACTCACAGCTATGCTCCGCCGTATGCGTCCCGACGACCCCGTTATCTACGATTACGCCCTATTCGGCATAGGCATCGGCGACAAATACCTCGCCCCACAGCTATAATATCATCGGTAAAATACTCCATCTCCAATAAGCCCTGTCAAACCTATTTCGGTGCATGAAATATGAAAAGTGTACTCGGAATGGAGTTGAAAAATTATCGAAAAATGAGGCAAAATATGCGATAGTGGGGCGGTAACTCACTTTTTTTGCCACTTTCCGCCCCACTATCCCCACTTTTTCATTCATTTTCACTATATTTGTACCATAATCTAAATTACTACTAATAATATGGCTTATTCCAGTACGATTATAGGACGAAAGCATGAACAAGACATTTTGTCAAGTTGCATTGAATCGAATAGGGCTGAATTTATAGCAGTTTATGGCAGGAGAAGAATTGGTAAGACTTTTCTTGTAAAGCAATTTTTTGGTAATACATTTGACTTCTATGCAACAGGCGTTTATAAAATCTCTCGTCAAGAGCAACTAAGGCTATGGCAAGAACAGCTTGCAAAATATAGTGGGGAAAAATGCACTAAGCCCAAGGATTGGTTTGAAGCATTTGACCAGTTACGTATGTATCTGGAAACGCTTAAAGGAAAAGATAAACTGATTTTGTTTATTGATGAGCTTCCTTGGCTTGATACTCCCAAATCGGGCTTTATTCGCGCGCTTGATCTTTTCTGGAATGGGTGGGCTGCCGAGCGACGGGGATTGAAACTTGTGGTGTGTGGCAGCGCAACAACCTGGATGACCAACAAGTTGCTAGCCGATAAGGGGGGTCTTCATAATCGTGTCACTCGTCCTATTCGGCTTGCTCCGTTTACACTAAAAGAAACTGAAGAGTATCTTCAAAGCATTAATATTGCATGGGAAAGAAAAGATGTCCTCGACACGTACATGATTCTTGGGGGCACACCATTCTATCTCTCGTTACTTCGCCAGGAACTGACATTGTGGCAAAACATCGATGAGCTTTTCTTTAGCCGCGATGCTGTACTCAAGGCTGAATATAATTTTTTGTTCTCTTCACTGTTTAGTGAGGCTACTTTATATCGACGCATAGTCGAATTATTAGCGACCAAGCTCATGGGAATGACGAGGTCAGAGCTTCTCGAACAACTGAAAATCATTGATAGTGGAAAATTGTCGATAGCATTGGATAACCTCGTCAAGTGCGATTTTTTACGCTGTTATCAAGCTTTCGGAATGAAAAACCGCAACATGCTCTATCAGCTATCTGATATGTACACTCTGTTTTATCTTCGTTTCGTAAAAAACTACCATGGTATGAATGAGCATGCTTGGAGCAATATGGAGGAAGGAAAACGAAACGTTTGGGCTGGATATGCTTTTGAGCAAGTTTGCATACTTCATATCAATCAAATTCGTTCGGCTCTTGGCATCTCTGGAATTGCCAACGATGTGTGTTCGTGGTATTATCGAAACAAAGAACAAAGTGCACAAATTGATCTCATAATCGACAGGAGCGATAAGGCAATTGATTTATGTGAGATGAAATATTCCGACAATGAGTATGAATTGAAAAAGGATTATGTGGAATGGTTGCGCAGGCGTAGAGATCTGTTCCGTGAAGTGTCGGGTACTAAAAAAACACTTAGGCTCACAATGATTGCTTCTGCAGGGATTAAGCAGAATATGTATGCTTCAGCACTGCAAGGCAAACTCTCTATGGAAGATTTGTTTTTATAGAAGAAGCACTTTAGTGATATGCTCTTTGGTCACACTACTTATTTGATGCCGCGCTTGTTGAGCTCGGCTTGGTAGCGGGCGGCATTGCGCAGGTGGGCTGAGTAGTTGTCGGTGAAATTGTGGTAGCCCGAGAAGTCTTCCTTGGCACACATGTAGGTGTAATTATGCTCAGGGGCATTCAGCACTGCTTCTATAGCCTTGCGCTCAGGGAAGCGGATAGGTCCCGGTGGCAGTCCTTCCCAGCGGTAAGTGTTGTAGGGCGATTCACAGGTGAGCATTGCATGGGTGATGCGGCGAATGGCAAAATCGCCCATGGCATATTTCACCGTAGGGTCAGCCTGTAGCTTCATGCCCTGGCGAAGACGGTTCATATAGAGCCGCGCCACCTTTCCCAGCTCGTCGCTTTTGGCAGTTTCCTCTTCCACAATCGAGGCAATCGTAGCCACTTCCGTGGGCGTAAGTCCCAGGGCTTTCGCCTTAGCCATGCGCTCTTCGTTCCAGAAGCGCTCAGAGTATCCTGCAATGGAGCGAATCATATCCTCAGGCTTCACGCCCCAGAAAAATTCGTAGGTATCAGGCATCAGCACTGCCGGAATGGTGGTAGGCGTCACTCCAAGCTCGGAGCAGAAGGCACTGTCGTTGAGGCAAGCCATCATCTCCTCCTTTGTCATAAGAAACTTTGCAGCTGCACGCTCGGCAAGCTGTTCCTTGGTGCGCACATTCTGGAAAGTGAATTTCACACCCACCTGGCTGCGGTTGCGTACGCGCCGCGCCACTGTGAGAGGCGATTCTCCGGCTTCGATGTCGTAGGCTCCCACACGCCGCGACAAATCCACATTGAGCACGCCAAGCAGCGTAGCCACCCTGCCGGCAAAGGCATCGCCCTCACTCACGGCAATAGAGTCGGCAAGGCTTTCTGCCGTCATGTCGGGGTACACATAGAAGCGTGCATCGCTTCCGGCTTTGCTCATAAAGTAGGGCATAATCACCGCTGCCGCCACTGCCACAGCCACCGCCACCGCAGCAGCTGCAATTATCACTATTTTCTTGGTCTTCGCGTTCATAACATTCCCAAATTATTACCGCAGATTATATCTGCACAATATTCCGTCGCAAAATTACTAATAATTGCCGCACGACGCACCTCTAAATCTTATTTTTTCGTTTTTTTTCGGTAAGATTTGTACAAATTTGTTAAATAAATTTGTAATTTTGCAATGTGGTGCAAGGTGCCTATGCCTAATAGTATGAATAAGGTACTTTTCATCGACTGATTACTGGAACAAACGACTATTTATTTTACGAACTCAACACACAATTTTGTTATGCGTTTTCGTGTCAATTTACAGAGTATAACACATGCTTTCATCTCCACATCGCTTGTTATCTCTATGATATATGCCATCGGCTCTTGCTATTCGTGTTCGCGACACGATAGTGAAACGAACAGCGATATGCTGCGTGCCGACTCAGTCATCGCTAAGCAATACGACTCACTTTTTGTCGATCCCGATTCTGCCATATTGCGCCTTGCCCGCGTGCAGCAACGCTTCACCGACAGCATCGCTTTCTATCGCCTTGAGCTTTACAAGTCGCTCTCGCGTGTGGTAGTAGGCAACTGGACAATGGTCGATTCTATGCGCAATGCCACTTGGCGCTTCTGCCAAGGTGAGCCTGAAAGCGATGCATTGCACTCGCTAAAGTCGCTATATTGGAACCACACCGCCGTGATTCTAATCAATTGTCACGGCAACCGCGACTCGGCAATCATTTGTTTCAATCGTGCCTACTCCGAGCTGCTCCAAGCCGGCGACAACAGCCGTAAGGAGCTTATTCCCATTTGCATCAATCTCGCCGATGCCTACCGACTGAAAGGCGATGCAAGCAATTCCTCGCGTTTCTACCGCCGTGCACTCGCCATCTCCGACTCGCTGCACAGCTACTCCGAAAACATGAGTATCTACTGCGGACTCGGACAAGTGTATTCCGACATCGAGAACTTCCGTGAAGCCAACATCTACTTCGACCGTGCCGAGAACATTATCAACACCGACACCACCGGCACTATCGACACCTATAGCCGTTACCACTTCTACATCTCTGCCGGAAACAACTTCTATTTTCAGAAGCGTTATGCCGATGCCCTGGAGGTGTTCAAGAAAGCATCAAAGCTATCGGATATGCTCAACGTCGAGACGCACTTCATTGCCGACGTAAACCTCGGCGAAGTGAATATGCTTATGGGCAACCTCGACTCGGCCGCCGTGTATCTCTCTCACGCCAAGGAAATCTATCAGTCGCTGCCAAAAGACCCTGTGAAGAGCTTCTATCTCTATAGCCTTCTCGGTCACTTTGAGCTTAACCGCGACAATCTGCCAGAGGCTATTAAATATCTGCGAATCGCTTCTGCCGACTCGGCTTATGCCGGACCGCGCTACCTCGCACTGCACTACGAGCGTTTGCGCAACTACTTCAGCCGCCAAGGCGACTTCAAGAGGGCATATCGGTGCCTCACTCGCTCTCGGCACTATCTTGATTCTATCAACAACAACGCCGTGCGCAACCAAATCGCCGAAATCGATATGCGCTACGTGCAGGACACCACCAAGCTACACAGCAACCTCATCATCTCGCAGAAAGATGATGACATGGCACGAATGCAGATTCAAATCTACATCCACATCATCATTTCTATCATCATTGCCTCAGCGGCTATCATCTACATTCTTGTGCGTCGTCGCCGCCGCATCGAGAAGGAGATGCAGCTGCACAGCCTCCTCGTTTCGCAGCGCCTTGCCAATATGCGCAACCGCCTCTCGCCGCACTTCGTCTTCAATGTGCTCAATCGTGAGCTTGCCGCCAACAATGAGGGAATCAACAATCTTGTGAGCCTTATGCGAAAGAACCTTGAGCTGTGCGACCGCTACACCGTCACTCTTGCCGAAGAACTCGACTTTATCGACACCTATATCGCCAATGAACGCCCGGCTCTTGGCGAAAACTTCCACTTCGTAAAGCGCATCGACCACGCTATCAAGCCCGATGAAATCACCATCTCGGCAATGGTGGTGCAGATTTTCGTGGAAAATGCCATGAAGCACGGTCTCCGTGCCATCACAGGCGAGAAGACGCTTCTCATAGAGGTGACCGGAAACGCCGGTGCAATCTGCGTTGTGGTGGAAAACAACAGCCCACACAATGCGCCGAAACATATTCTCGACAGCACCGGAACCGGTCTGCGCGTAATCACACAGACCATTCAGCTGCTCAACGACCGAAATCGCAGCAAGATTGAGCTGAATATCAACACACAGCCCAGTACCACTGCCGCCGATCAGGATATCTGGACCGTGACATTGACTATCCCTCGCGATTTCAATTTCCAGATTCTGAGCAAGCAGCCGCTGCGCTAACATAGTCTTGGAAAGATTTTTGCGAAACTTCTTTGCCGATACACGTTTTATTCGTAATTTTGGACT
>CALZFJ010000021.1 GCA_945645715.1 uncultured Prevotellaceae bacterium
GACCAATAGGGCTAATGGGACCTATAGGACCAATAAGACCAAATGGGCTAATGGGGCTGTGCGGGATAGATGGGGCTAATGGAGGGGTGCTTATTAAAGGGGTGTCTTCTTTTTTGTGGAAAAATAAATTTGTGGGAAAATTTGGTGGGTTGGAGAATAATTCGTACCTTTGCAAGCCGATTATATCCAAATTTAACAATTCGTGGAAACCGCGGGACTTTTGGCCGGGTCTAAAGTGGTGGAAATGAATAAATTAATTAACATTTAATCAGGAATAACGAAGTGGATACTTTAAGTTACAAGACAATCTCAGCAACAGCTGAAAAAGCTCAAAAGGAATGGGTGGTAGTAGATGCTACCGATCAAGTTTTGGGTCGTCTGTGCGCGAAAGTTGCAAAAATCGTGCGCGGCAAATACAAACCCTGCTACACTCCAAACATGGACTGTGGTGACAACGTAATTATTATCAATGCCGACAAAGTGGTTTTGACCGGCAACAAGTGGGACGATCGCAAATATCTCTCTTACACAGGTTATCCCGGTGGACAGCGCGTGGCAACTCCGAGAATCCTTCAATTGAAGTCGGAGAAGGCAGGCATTAAGGCAGGTAAGCACCCCTTGTTTATCAAGGTGATGAAGGGTATGCTCCCGAAGAACCGTCTTGGTGCAGCTTTGTTGAAGAACATTCACGTGTATAACGGAGCAGAGCACCCACATGAGGCTCAGAATCCAAAGGTAATTGATATCAACAAACTTAAATAAGATTGAAGAATATGGAAAAGATTAATGCAGTAGGCCGCCGTAAGGCCGCAATCGCCCGTGTATTTGTTACAGAGGGTAATGGCGAGATTACAATCAACAAGCGCTCGCTCGAGGTTTATTTCCCTTCTTCAATTCTTCAATTCATCGTTAAGCAGCCGCTTAACCTCCTTGAAGTAGCTGAGAAATATAATATTAATGTGAATCTTTGTGGTGGTGGCTACAAGGGGCAGGCAGAGGCACTTCGCCTTGCAATTGCCCGTGCACTTGTGAAGATCAACGCCGACGACAAGGCTGCCCTCCGTGCAGCAGGCTTCGTAACCCGCGACCCACGTGCAGTGGAGCGCAAGAAGCCGGGTCGTCCAAAGGCACGCAAGAGATTCCAGTTCAGCAAGCGTTAATATATTATTGTGTATTATATATCTTGCAGAGCTTGAAGAAGCAGAGAGTTTAGTATCTAAACCGCATGGACTTGACTTGGCCGCGATGTCGAGGTTAGCTACCATGAGGTTGAATTAAAACAGAACGTAAACAAATAAAGAAAAAATTTAAAATGGCAACACCAACTTTTGACCAACTTTTAGAGGCAGGATGTCACTTCGGCCACTTGAAACGCAAATGGAATCCTGCAATGGCTCCTTACATTTTCATGGAGCGTAATGGTATCCACATTATCGACCTTTATAAGACAGCAGCTAAGCTCGACGAGGCAGCTGCCGCACTCAAGAATATTGCAAAAGCCGGCAAGAAGGTGCTTTTCGTAGCAACCAAGAAGCAGGCAAAGCAGGTAATCGCCGACAAGGCAACTTCGGTAAACATGCCGTACGTAATCGAGCGCTGGCCGGGTGGTATGCTCACCAACTTCCCCACAATCCGCAAGGCTGTGAAGAAGATGACAGCAATCGACAAGATGACAAAGGACGGCACATTCGACAACCTTTCAAAGCGTGAGAAGCTTCAGATCACACGTCAGCGTGCAAAGCTCGAGAAGACTCTCGGTAGCATCGCCGACTTGAACCGTCTGCCTTCAGCACTCTTTGTGGTTGACGTAATGAAGGAGCACATTGCAGTGGCTGAGGCTAACCGCCTTGGTATCCCTGTATTCGGAATCGTTGATACCAACTCAGATCCTAACCCAATCGATTTCGTAATCCCTGCAAACGACGATGCATCGAAGTCGATTGAGCTTATCCTCGACACCCTTTGTGCAGCAATGATTGAGGGCCTTGAGGAGCGCAAGGTAGAGAAGGTTGACAACAAGGATGCAGAGGCTGAGGAGGCACCGAAGCCAAAGCGTACTCGCGTAGCACGCCGCAAGGGTGCAGAGGCTGAGGCAGAAGCTCCGGCTGAAGAGACAGCAACCGAGGAGGCAGCTGAGTAATATAGCTCAGGTGCAACCAAGTGCACTCTGCTCACACTCGCTCATACATAACTCAAGTTTCGCGCAAAGTGTGCGAAACTTGAAGTTTATAGAAAACACGACTACAAGTGGTGTGAGACGAAGTGAGTGAACCAATTGAATAGTAAACAGAAAATTATTTTTAACGACTAAAACCATACATTAGAACTATGGCAGTTACAATGGCAGATATCAGCAAGCTTCGCGCAATGACCGGTGCCGGTCTTATGGATTGCAAGAAGGCTTTGGCTGAGGCAAACAACGATATGAACGCTGCAATTGAGATCATTCGTAAGAAGGGTCAGGCAGTAGCAGCAAAGCGTGAGGACCGTGAGGCATCGGAGGGTTGCGTACTCGCAGATGCAGCTGAGGGATTTGCAGCAATCGTAGCTCTCAAGTGTGAGACCGACTTCGTTGCAAAGAACGAGGGTTTTGTGGCACTCACCAAGAAGATTCTTGCAGCAGCAATGGCTGCAAAGGCAAAGAACATCGACGAGCTTAAGGACGTGGAGATTGAGGGTCGCAAGATTTCAGATCTCATCGTTGAGGAGATTGGTAAGACAGGTGAGAAGATGGAGCTTGGCGCCTACGAGTTTGTAGAGGGCGTACAGGCAACAGCTTACAACCACTTCGGCAACAAGCTTTCTACTATCGTAGCATTCAACGAGAAACTCGCTGATGCACACGTAGGTAAGGAAGTGGCTATGCAGGTAGCAGCAATGAATCCTATCGCACTCGATGAGGACAGTATGCCGCAGGAGGTTAAGGACTCTGAGTATAATGTAGCTGTAGATAAGACTCGCCAGGAGCAGATCCAGAAGGCAGTAGAGGTAGCTATCAAGAAGGCAGGCTTCAATCCTGCTCACTTCGACAGCGAGGCTCACATGGAGTCGAACCAGACTAAGGGCTGGATTACAGCTGATGACGTAGTGGCAGTGAAGAAAATCATCGCTGACGTAACAGCTGAGAAGTCGGCTAACTTGAACGAGACAATGATTCAGAACATTGCAAAGGGTCGTCTCAACAAGTTCTTCAAGGAGAACTGCTTGCTCAAGCAAGAGTTTGTATCCGACAACACTATGGATATCGCTACTTACTTGAAGAAGCAGAGCGTTACACTCACAGTGACCGCATTCAAGCGCGTAAACTTGAACAAGGATTAATTACTTGCTGACATAGCGATAAACTACCAATATTAATCAATGGCGTGTACCCATCATGGGAGGCACGCCATTGGTCTTTTATGCTTACCTTGTATTCAGCCTGCCACAATATCCACTTAGCAGCGTACCTAATCGGCACGCATTATTCATTACGGATTAATCTCTGAGGGGTCAAGAACTCTCAGCTACGAGGCAGGGCGGTCGCCCTCGGCGACCATCATCACCCATTCTTCCGCACCACAGCCATTCAACCGTCGCCCATAGTGCTGCGATTCAATCATCGGCGGACGGCTTATCTCGGATGCTTACGAAAAAGTGAACGGAAATGCAAGTTATGCGAGGTGATGGTGCATAAATCTCGTGATTTATGTGTAAATTTGTATAAAATAGGCTGCATCTCGGCAAAACAATTAAGCGAGCTTATTGCTTTGCGCTCGATTTGCACTATCTTTGCACAAAATAACGGAAAGAATATGATTGAAGGTCACATAATTAATGAGGCAGAGAGCGAAAAAGCCGTTTTAGTGGGGCTTATCACTCCTACGCAGAATGAAGCAAAAGCAAATGAATATCTCGATGAGCTTGCTTTCTTGGCCGACACCGCAGGAGCGGAGACGGTGAAGAAATTCTTGCAACGCATGGACGCGCCCAACCGCGTGACATTTGTGGGAAAGGGCAAGCTTGAGGAGATAGCGCAATATATTGAGGAAAATGAGGTGGGGCTGGTGATTTTCGACGATGACCTCACCCCAAAGCAGGTTGCCAACATTGAGAAGGAGGTGAAAGTGAAGGTGCTCGACCGCACCAGCCTTATTCTCGATATTTTTGCCAAGCGTGCGCAGACTGCCAATGCCAAGATGCAGGTGGAGCTGGCGCAATATCAGTATCTTCTGCCTCGACTGACGCGAATGTGGACTCACCTCGAGCGCCAGCGTGGTGGTATAGGTATGCGCGGACCGGGTGAAACGCAGATTGAGACCGACCGCCGAATTATTCTTGACAAAATCACGCTCTTGAAGGAGCGCTTGCGCGGACTCGACAAGCAAAAGACCATTCAGCGCCAGAATCGCGGCAAGCTCACGCGAATAGCCCTTGTGGGCTATACGAATGTGGGAAAGTCCACGCTTATGAACCTGCTTAGCAAGAGCGAAGTGTTTGCCGAGAACAAGCTTTTTGCTACGCTCGACACCACTTGTCGCAAGGTCGTGATAGAAAACCTGCCATTCCTGCTCACCGACACTGTGGGATTCATACGCAAGTTGCCCACCAACTTGGTGGAGTCGTTCAAGACTACGCTCGATGAGGTGCGCGACGCCGACATTCTTGTACACCTTGTGGACATCTCTCACCCGCAATTTGAGGAGCAGATAGAAGTGGTGAACAAGACGCTGAATGAGGTGTGTGATGCAGCCAACAAGGAGATGATAGTGGTGTTCAACAAGATTGACGCTTTCACCTATGTGAAGAAGGACGATGACGACCTCACCCCACGTACACGCGAAAACATACCGCTCGAAGAGCTGAAGGCTACGTGGATGGCAAAACTGCATGACAACTGCGTGTTTATCTCAGCCAAGAACCGCAGCAATATCGAGGAGCTGAAGCAGCTACTCTATGCCAAGGCGAAGATTATCCACACCCAGCGTTTCCCCTACAATGATTTTCTCTTCCAGAAGTATGACGATCTGGGTGAGGAGGTGTAGGACCGATGCAGTTGCGACTACACTTCGTTGAGAAGGGCTGTGCGGTGCGGTTTTGCTGAAATTATGCGGTTTTCACCGCGATAATGGCATAACTTTCGCGGGTTTTATTTGTTTTTACCAATGGGTTGGTGTAACTTTGCAATAACTAAAGCGCAATTAAAGAGGGAAAATGTTTAGAAAGATTCTATTGATACTGACTGTGGCCCTGTCGGCAATGATGGTGCCGTGGTGCGACGCTGCTGCACAGATGCAGTGGCGCGAAACCACGCACACGGTAAGCGTGCCGAGCCTGAACGACCCGCGGCAGAGCGATGGAGTGGAGATTTTCAGCCAAAATGGCGCGATAGTGGTGCGCACGCCACACCGAGTGCAGGTGAAGGTGTTTACCATCTTGGGGCAGCTTGTGTCGCAGTCGGTGCTTAACCCGGGCACATCGGAACTGAAAATAAATGCACGAGGCATCTACATAGTGAAGATAGGCAATGTGACGCAAAAAGTGGCACTTTAGCCAACAGTGTTGATGCATAGAGCGGTGCAAAATATGAAACAGGAAAATTAATTACACAAAATATTAAGAAAATGGACAACAACACTACAATCGACTGGTCGAACTTATCGTTTGGCTACATGAAGACCGACTACAACGTGCGATGCGCGTATAAAGACGGAAAATGGGGCGAAGTGGAAGTAACCGACTCGGAGTACCTTAACATACACATGGCAGCCACCTGCCTGCACTATGGACAGGAGATCTTTGAGGGCTTGAAGGCATTCAAGGGCAAAGACGGCAAGATACGCATCTTCCGTCTTGAGGAGAATGCAAAACGCATTCAGCGCAGTGCCGAGGGCATCAAGATGGAGCCACTTCCTATGGAAAAATTCCGCGAGATGGTTGAGAAGGTGGTGAAGCTCAACGAGCGCTTTATTCCGCCTTACGGCAGCGGCTCGTCGCTCTACATTCGTCCGCTCGAGATAGGAATGTCGGCACAGGTGGGAGTGAAGCCTGCAACCGAATATCTTTTCTTGATATTTGTAACTCCGGTAGGACCATACTTCAAGGAGGGCTTCAAGCCTACGAAGGTGGCTATCTATCGCGAATACGACCGCGCAGCACCTTGCGGCACCGGACGTTGGAAGGTGGGCGGAAACTATGCCGCAAGTCTTACAGCCGGCGAAATGGCTAAGAAAAACGGCTACTCGGCAGTGCTCTATCTCGACCCGAAAGAGAAAAAATACATTGATGAGTGTGGACCAGCCAACTTCTTCGCAATCAAGGAGGGCAAGTATATCACCCCGAAGTCGGGTTCGATTCTGCCTTCAATCACTAATATGAGCCTTCAGCAGATAGCCAAGGATATGGGACTCGAAGTGGAGTGCCGCCCGATGCTTCTTGAGGAGCTTGAAGGAGTGGAGGAAGCCGCAGAGTGCGGAACAGCCGCAGTGGCTGCCCCGATTAGCGAGGTTCACGACATCGACACCGGCAAGAAGTACATTATTGCCAAGGACGGACAGCCGGGCCCGGTGACTACGCAGCTCTATAATCACCTGCGTGCCATACAGCTTGGCGATGAGCCCGACACTCACAACTGGGTTATGGTGCTTGACTAAAGTGGAAATAGATGGGTGATGGTAGATTTTGACAAGATAATTGAGAAATACTACACAAAGGGCAGTGATGCCTACAACCTATTGACGATACACAGCCGACAAGTGGCGGAGCTGGCATTGCAGCTTGCCGACGAGTCGGCTGTTGCCGTTGATAGAGACTTTGTGTGGGAGGCGGCGATGCTGCACGATGTGGGCATTTGCCGCACTAATGCGCCGGGCATATACTGCTTTGGCACTGAGCCATATTTGCGCCATGGGCTGATAGGAAAGGCTATGCTGCTTGAGGAAGGGCTTCCGCGGCATGCCCTGGTGTGTGAGAGGCACATAGGTGCCGGACTCACTGCCGATGAGATACGTGAGCAAGGGCTTCCGCTGCCTGCGGTTGATATGCTTCCGCTCACGGTGGAGGAGAAGCTTGTGTGCTATGCCGATAATTTCTTCTCGAAGTCGCATATTGCTCCAGCCCGCACCTACGAGCAGGTGCGCTCGCAGATGGCTCGCTATGGCGAGGGTACGCTTCGACGCCTTGAGGCGATGCATGAGATGTTTTCAGGGAAAAGGCTTTCTTGAGAGGTGAGAGGTAAGAGGTAAGAGGTGAGGGGTAAGAGTGGAGAGAGGGTGAGTTTTTTTATTGGGTTACGCCATAGACTTCGCGGTGCAGGGTGGCTACGGCGGCTGTGAGGTCGTCGCGTGTGAATGTGCCGTGTGTCATCAGTCGCAGCTCGAGGGCATTGAGATGCGGAGCGTAGGGTGGCTGAATGTAGTGGAAATCGTCCCACAGTGTCATTCCGAGAGATTCGTAGAAAGCCACTCGCTTGCGCGTGATGGTGTCGATGGGCGGCTCCACCTCGAGCAGTACGCGATTGCCCACCGATGCGAAGAAGTCGTTCATGATTTTGTGCCCGAGTCCGTTGCCGCGCACAACCGGCATCACGGCAAGGTGCTCTATGTAGGAGAACGAGCCGAAATTCCAGTAGGAGAGGAATGCTGCGAAGGCACAGGAGTTCATTTCAAAAATCACGCGAATTTTAAAGTGGGGATTTTGAGCCAGAAGTTGCTCAACCTGAGCAAAATCTCTACGCTCATCGGGAGGAAAAGCCGACTCGTAGAGGGCTTTTATATTGCTGAGAAAAGGGCTGTGTGGAGCGATTTCTTTGAAAATAAATGTCATTTTTAAAAAATTAATAGATTAAATTAACCGTAAACGAAAAAATATGCTTACCTTTATGTGCCTAATATGCAGAGACTGGAAATCCGGGTATTAGGATATCGGATTTTCGTGCATCTGCGAGCAAAGTTAACCCTTTTTGTTGAATAATAAAAATAAAATATTTTGTCACATGGCAAATTCACAATTAGATTCATTGGATTACAAGATTCTGAAAATGCTTTCAATGAATGCACGTAAACCTTACCTTGAAATAGCACGTGAATGTAATGTGTCGGGGGCGGCAGTCCACCAGCACATACAGAAGATGCAGAGCCTTGGAGTGATTAAGGGCTCGGAGTCGCTTATCGACCCGGCATCGGTAGGATATGAGACATGCTCCTATGTGGGATTCATGCTCAGCGACCCGTCGAAATTTGATGAGGTGATTGAGAAGCTGAAAGATATTCCAGAGGTGGTGGAGTGCCACTTTACCACCGGAAAATATGATATTTTCATCAAGCTCTATGCCCACAACAACAGCCACTTGCTGCAGATTATCCACGATAAGTTGCAGAATCTGGTATCGGTGCGCACAGAGTCGCTGATTTCGTTTAAAGAGGTGTTTAAGCGTCAGATTCCCATTGAGGAGAAGCTTTGAAAAAGGGCAGATAGAGAAGCAATCAAGCTGTAAAGAATAATATATGAAGATGTGGTGCCATTATTAAGACTGTCTCCAGGAGGGAGTGGCGAGGCATCACATTGGTGAACAAGAAATTTCGACAAATCTACAATAAAGAATTTTTATATTATGGAACACGACCAATTATTGCTTGATGCGATAGAGTGTGCGCGGCTGGCAGGGAAAATCCAGCTTCAGCACTTCCGCACTGCTAATCTCAACGCCACTGCCAAGCTCAACGACAGCGATATTGTGACGGTAGCCGACAAACTCTCGGAGGCTGCCATAATAGGCTATGTGCATGAGCATTATCCTGAGCACTCCATTCTCTCGGAGGAATCGGGGTCCGACAGGCGCGAGAGTGAGTATGAGTGGGTAATCGACCCCGTCGATGGCACCACCAACTATAATGCCGGCTTGCCGATGCACTGTGTGTCGATTGGCATCAGGCATCGTGGCGTGACGGTGGTGGGCGTGGTGCTTGCTCCCTATCTGAATGAGCTGTTTCATGCCGTGCGTGGCGAGGGTGCCTACTTGAATGGCAACCGCATCACTGTTACTGCCAACACCGACATACACAAGGCTGTGGTATCGACCGGATTCCCGGTGGATAAGGACGTGAACCCCGACAACAACATGGACAATGTGGCTCGTGTGCTGCCCTTGGTGCGCGGACTGCGCCGACTTGGCTCGGCTGCGGTGGATATCAGCTATGTAGCTGCCGGAATCCTTGATGCCTATTGGGAGATGAATCTGCATGAGTGGGACGTGTGTGCCGGATTGCTGATAGCCGAGGAGGCCGGTGCGCGGGTGGTGCACTTCAGAGATGACCGCAATGTGTCGGTGCTCGTTGGTGCTCCGGCTATTGTGGACCAAATCGACCCATTGCTTAGCCGGACACCGGGCAGATAGAGGCTAACCGGGCAGATTATGAGGGGAATACCGGGCAGCATTTGTAAAAATTAGAATAAAGTTGCAAAAAAATGCTGTATTCTCACGATAATTTGCTACCTTAGCGTCGCTTTTCGCGAAGAATTACGGGTTTTGGCTCGCAAGCGAGGCATAAATGTAAATTTTTTTCTTTGAAAGGACTTAAAACGATATGGCTCTTATAAGTGACAAGAAAGAGTTGCTTCACCAACTGAAGGACTATTTTATGATTGTCGTGGGCTTGGCTCTCTATGCGTTTGGCTTTACGGCTTTTATTCTGCCTGAAAAGGTGGTGAGTGGTGGATTGGCGGGTGTTTCATCGCTGGTCTATTTCAAGTTTGGTATTCCGGTGGCAATCACCAATTACTCGCTCAATGTGCTGCTGTTGCTGATGGCATTCCGCGTGGTGGGACGCACCTTTGTGATACGTACGGTGTTTGGCTTCAGCGTGATAAGTCTTTTCTTCGGAATCATGCAGCCGCTGTTCCCCCAGCCGTTTGTCAATAATCAGCCGTTTATGAATATCATTCTCGGTTCGATAATGTGCGGACTTGGAGTGGGACTTGCATTCATACACAACGGAAGCACCGGCGGCACTGATATTGTGGCGGCGATGGTGTCGAAGAAGACCAATGTTACTATAGGGCGCATGATACTCTACACCGATGTGTTTATCATATCGAGCAGCTATCTGCTTTTCCACAGCATCGACAAGATAGTGTATGGCTTTGTGATTCTGCTTGTAGTGGCATTTGTGTGCGACTATGTGATTAACACCAACCGCCAGGCGGTGCAATTTACCATCATCTCCGAGAAATGGGAGGAGATAGCCAACAGCATCAACAATGAGGCTCACCGTGGCTGCACTTTGCTGCATGGCACCGGGTGGTACACCAAGCGCGATGTGAAAATGCTCATAGTGATGTGCCGCAAAATTGAGTCGGTGACTATTTTCCGTATTATTAAGTCGATCGACAAGGACGCTTTTGTGACGCAAGCCAATGTGAACGGTGTGTATGGAGTGGGCTTTGATGAGGTGAAGGTGAAGCTCCACTCACACAAGCCATCGACTGCCGATGCCGAGGTGATTGTGGAGCATAAGGAGGCTACAGAGAAGCCTGCTACTGAAGAGCATGCCGAGATTCCGGTGCCTGAGGAGCACAAGGAGGCTGCTTCGCCTGAGGCGGAAGCTTGAATCCTTGGAACAAACACACACGCAAATTGACTAAAATGATGAAGATTAAAAACATATTTCTGTCGGGAATTGCCGTGGCAACTATGGCTGCGGCGATGCTGCTTGCTATGGTGTCGTGCGGTGGCAAGGGTGGCGATGAGAGGATTATTGCCGTGAGCATTCAGCCGCAGCGCTATCTGCTTGAGCAGCTTGTGGGCGACCACTTCAAGGTGGTGTGTCTGCTTGCACAGGGTAGTAATCCCGAGGCATACGAGCCGAGTATGCGCCACTTGATGAATCTTGAGAAAAGTGAGGCATATTTTTGCATTGGCAACATCGGCTTTGAGCTTGCAATAGTGGAGAAGGCAAAGCAGGAGAATCCTGAACTGAAGCTCTACGACAACTCGAAAGATGTGCCCGTGATTCGTGGCGGACACGACTGCGAGGAGCATGGACATTCTCATGAAATCGACCCTCACACGTGGACGTCGGCACGGAATGCCGTGATTATCGCGCGAAATATGCACGATGCACTTGTGGAGCTTGACCCTAATCACACGGCCGACTACGACCGCAACTTTGCCACGCTGAAGGCGCATCTTGAGGCTCTCGACCGCGAGCTTGCCCAAGTGCTTAGTGAGGTGCCGTCGCGCACGTTTCTTGTGTGGCACCCATCGCTGAGCTATTTTGCTCGCGACTATGGGCTGACGCAGATAAGCATGGAATATAATGGCAAGGAGGCTCCTGTGGCGCATCTCAAGGAGGAGATTGATGCCGCACGCAGCAGTGGGGCGCAGGTATTTTTCTACCAGAAGGAGTTTGACACGCGCCAGATTGCGTCGATAAATGAGCAGATTGGGGCGCGACTTGTGACTATCAATCCCATGAACTATGAGTGGGAGGAGGAATTAAGGAATATCGCTTATGCTCTAAATAAAAACGATTATGCACTTGCCGCAGAAGAAAATAATTGAGCTGAGTGATGTGAGTGTGGCTTACGACAGCCGCATTGCACTGCAAGATGTGAATTTTGCCGTCGATGAGGGTGACTTTGTGGCTGTAACCGGTCCCAACGGTGGTGGGAAGACTACACTGCTGAAGGTGATTTTGCAGCTTGTGAAGCCCACGCGCGGCAAGGTGACGTTTCGCAGTCGCGGAGAGGTGGTGAAGCAGTTGAAGATTGGCTATCTGCCACAGAAGAATATGATCGACAGCCGTTTTCCTATCACTGTGGAAGATGTGGTGCTGAGCGGATTGCTCGGCGACCGCAGCCTGATGCGCCGTTTCAGCCGTGAGGAGACTGAGCGTGCCGATGCCATGCTCCGGCTGGTGGGTATGGACGACCGCCGCCGCAGTCCCATCGGAGCCTTGTCGGGTGGACAGCTACAGCGCACGCTGCTCGGGCGTGCATTGATTGCCAATCCCGAGGTGGTGGTTCTCGATGAGCCTTTGAGCTACATCGACAAGCGTTTTGAGGCGCATCTCTATGATATTATCTCCGATTATGCCCGCCACAGCACCATTATCCTCGTGTCGCACGAAATGACTACCATCTCGCAGATGGCAAGTAGGCACATCATCGTGGATAAGACGCTGCACGACTGCAAGGCTGCCCACCACTATGTGCGCTCGGAGTGTGAGTGACAAAGCACTATTATTTTTGCAAAAAAACATTAAAATTATGTGCTTTATTATGCGTTTTTGGGGAAATTTTGTAATTTTGTAACGATAACAAATTTGTAATTCAATGCAAGAGGAACAACCAATAGTAGATATCGCGTTACACCTGAAGAATCACGGCATCAGACCGTCGATGCAACGCATGGCGATAATGGAGTATCTTATGGGCACCAGTACACACCCTTCGGTCGATGTGATCTATAGCCATCTGTTGCCCAAGATGCCCACACTGTCGCGCACCACAATCTATAATACTCTTGAGCTATTCAGAGAGAAGGGTGCAATTAGGGTGCTAAATCTCGACAACAAGATTACGCGCTATGATGGAAAGACCACCGAGCACGCTCATTTTGTGTGTCGTCGCTGTGGTAGGATTTATGATGTGGAAATTCCAGATGAAATTTACGAGCAATTGAACAAATTGCCCGATCATTTGGTTGAACAGACAGATGTGAACTACACCGGCGTGTGTGCCGAGTGTCTGGGACCGAATGTGATAAGATGAAAGATTTTTAATTAATACATATATTTAATCAATCAATTAATATTAAATCAAAAATGGCAAAGAAATTTATTTGTACAGTATGTGGTTACGTTTACGAAGGTGATGCAGCTCCCGAATTCTGCCCTCAGTGCAAGGTTCCGGCAAGCAAGTTCAAGGAAGTTGTTGACGACGGCAGCATCGCTTTTGAATGCGAGCATGAGATAGGCGTTGCAAAGGGTTGCGACGAGGAAATGATTAAGGACCTTAACGCTCACTTCAATGGTGAGTGCACTGAGGTGGGAATGTATCTTGCAATGTCGCGCCAAGCCGACCGCGAGGGTTATCCCGAGGTTGCCGAGGCTTTCAAGCGCTATGCTTGGGAAGAGGCTGAGCATGCTGCCAAGTTTGCCGAGCTTCTTGGCGACGTTGTTTGGGACACTAAGACCAACCTCG
>CALZFJ010000022.1 GCA_945645715.1 uncultured Prevotellaceae bacterium
GTGCTAAGCGCGAACAAGTTATAAAACTTGCAGAGTACTTCCATCAGGATGAGAAGGAAATGCTGACCCTATGGTTGGCAGATAAAGTTCTTGATGCGGTAGATGGTGAAGAAGAACTCAGCAATGATGCTATCACGGTTGCACAGGAACAGATACAACGATGAAGAATGAGAAACGGCAATTTGTAGTGTTAGCAACTATAGGTTGCCGTTTCTTTGTAAATGTTTTATCGGCTGTGGGGAGGGGAGGCTCGCGAGGTTGTTCGGGAGATTGCGCGGATGGGGTGCCGTTCTGTGTGTTAGCGTGACATGCGCTTGAGGACGTTGTAGGAGGGGAGGATGCCCAGCTCGCCGGCTTTGCTGAGGTCGGCAACGCCTCGTTCCTTGTTGCCCATGCGCAGATACATGAGTCCGCGGTTGTAGTAGGCTTCGCCGAAGTCGGGCTTCACCTCAATGGCTTCGGTGTAGCAAGTGATAGCCTCGGTGTAGTTCTTGATGATTATGTAGGCGTTACCCTTGTTGAATAGTGCATAGACGTTGCGGGGCGACAGCTCAAGCACGTGGTTGAGGTCGCTTATAATCCCGTTGATTTCATGATTTGTCTTTTTCTCCATGAGCATTCCTTCGCCGGGCTTTACAGAGCCGGTGGTGGGGCGGTCGTCGGTGATTTGGGTGTCGATTTGCAGCTGCATATATCGGGCGTAGGAGCGACCCATATATGCGAGGGCAAACTTAGGGCTTGCCTCGATGGCGCGTGTGAAGTCGGCGATGGCTTTTTCGGGATTTTTCACCATCATGAAGTCCATGGCACGGCCGAAGTAGTCGATGGAGCGCTGCTGAGTGCCTGAGAGGACGCTGTTGTAGTAGTCGATAGAATTGAAGTGTTTCTCAATCTGGTCGTCGAAAAGGCGAACCTGAACATTCGACAGTCCCAGGGTGAAAGGAAGCAGTCGCGAAGAATTAAGCTCGGAAACCTCCTTGATGTAGTTGGTGTTGTCGCGCACCTTATCCTCCTGAATGTAGTAGGAAAGGAAGAACATAGGCTCCGGGTCGATTCTCACGTTGTTGTCTTGAATGCGGCCACGGGTCTTGTTTTCATATTTGGCTTTCACGCTGTTGTCGGTGTCCACGGTGAGCAGGGTGTGGAATTTGTTCATCACCGCCGATTCGCTCTCCACCTGCTCGGTGGCCTGCGACTCGTCGGCGTCGGACGATTCGGTGATGCGCTTTTTCTGCTTCTGCAGCTCGCGCGAGCGGTTGTAGTCGCGCTCTCCGCCAGCCATATCGCCGATTTTGCGCTTACACTCGCTTCGTGCGAAAAGACCCGCCTCAAAGTTGGGGTATCGCTCCAGCACGATGTCGTAGTCGCTGATGGCATGGCGGTATTGCCCGGTCTTTGCGTAAAGCAGGGCGCGATTGTATCGGGCGAGGAAGTTGTCGGGTTCGCTGCGAAGCACATAGCTGAAGTCGTCGATAGCCTTGTTGTTCTCGCTCACCTCGGTGAGGAGCAGACCACGGTTAAAGTGAGCTGTTACGTTGGTAGGTTCGAGGCCCACGGCATAGTCGTAATCAGCCATTGCGCCGAAGTAGTCATCGAGGTTATATTTCATGTAGGCGCGGTTAATGAAATATCCGGCATAGTTAGGCTCAAGCTTGATAGCTTCGTCCATATCCTTGAGTGCAAGTGCATAATCCTTGCGGTAAGTCATATTGATTTGCGCACGCATCACGAATGCCGACGAAATGTTACGGCTCAGCGAGAGGCAAGTGTCGATGTCGGCAATAGCCTGGATGGTATCGCCCTTTGCAAGATGGAGCTGGGCACGGCCAAGGTATCCGTTCTCATATTTTGGATATATTCGAAGCAGGGTTGAATACGTCTTTTCGGCGTTGTCATACTCCTTCAGCTCCTGCTCGCACACAGCCTTGTTCATGAGAAACACCTTGTGCTCGGGCATATATCGAAGTCCCACCTCATAGTCGGCGATAGCTCCTTGCGGATTGCGGAGAGTCTGCCGTGCAATGCCTCGCACCTGGTAGGCATCGACGATGAATGGGTTGCGCTCAATTGCGAGCGAACAATCCTCCTCGGCTCCCTTGTAGTCTTCAAGTTCGAGCTTTGCGATAGCACGGTAGAAATACGGCTCGGCAAGATAAGGCTTCGCTTTCACCACCTGATTGAAATATTGGATTGAGAGAAGATAGTCCTCAAAGTAGAGAGCATTCCTGCCAATGTTCATCACCTGCTGGGTGTTGATTTGGGCATTGAGTTGAAGAATAGACACAACGAAGAAAGCGAGGCACATTGCGCCACGCATCACGCTGGAGATATTATGAGTTTTTGTCATTGTCAATTTCCAAAAAAATACATATCGCGCCACGATAAGATAGTGGAGAGTGAAGGTGCGCGAGAAAAATCTGTGTTTATACCTAAACTCGAGGTTTTGGTCACGCAAATATAGGAAATATCGCACCGAAAACGGCGATTTATGCGATGTTTAACATTAATTAATTGCATTTCAGCATTTTCAAGTAACAAAATTTGGCTGAATCCACGAAAAATTACGAAATTTGACGCTTGAAACTGTAGAATATTAATTATTTAATCTCTTTTTAGTAAATGACAACGAAAATAACCAACATCACAATCGCAACACTCATCGCATTTATGATGCTCGCTTGCAGCACCAAGAAAGGCACAACAACAAGCTCGAAGAAGGACTATTCACGCACCGAAGTAGATGGCTCGAATGTCGGGAAGAAAGGCTCGGCAAGCGACCAGACCACTATTGTGGGTATCAACGACCTTGCCCTTCAGCTTGGCGGCGAGTGGAACATTGAAACTGTGGGTAACAAGAAGGTGACCGGCGATAACCGTGCCTATCTGCACTTCGACTTCAAGAACAACCGCCTCTATGGAAACAACGGCTGCAACTTCATAAACGGCACTTTCACTGCCAGTGCTGCCAAGCTCACTTTTTCTGAAATGATTTCAACCATGATGGCGTGTGCCAATGCCACCACTGAGCGTGCCGTGATGAAGGCTCTTGGTGAGGTGGAGTCGTTTAAGCTCACTGAGAAGAATGGTGTGCACTATTTGCAGTTGCTCAATGCCAAGGGACACTCTCTGATGAAGCTTCGCCGCCAGAATGTGAACTTTGTAGATGGAGCATGGACTGTGAAGGAGATTGCCGGCAACCCGGTTGAGGATAAGGAGGTGCGACTGGTTATCGACACCGAGCAGCTGAAGATTCATGGTTGCACAGGCTGCAACATCGTGAACGGAGGCATCTACATTGATACCACAAAGGACCGTGCAATCCAGTTCCAGCAGCTTATCTCTACCCGCAAGATGTGCCCCAACATGAGCACCGAGACTGCTCTGCTTGTGGCTCTTGAGGAGACCTACTTCTGCGAGAAGGTGAACGACAATGAGATTAAGTTTATCGATGAAAAGGGCAACGTGACAGTGGTGCTCACAAGGCTTGATCTGGAGAAGTAGGGATAGAAAGGCGTTTGTAATTTTGCCAATTACTACTATCCCCACAAATAAGGCGAGTCTAAATTCTATCTTTCAAGATTTTGGACTCGCCTTATTGTGATTTAGCTGACAGCGATTTTTTGAATAGAAAAAGAAGTAATATTTCTTTTATTGTTCAAAAAATTGCTATATTTGCAGCATGGATAGACAAATAAGTAAAATAGGAACTATTCCGGTAACGACTTCAATCATTGAATCGTTATACCCGGAACTGAAGTCTGCTAACAAGAAAGTAACCTGGCTCGAAAAACAAGGGGTTATCATAAGACTGAAGCGAGGGCTTTATGTGGTCAATCCCCAATATTCGGGAAAGACTTTATCGAGTGAGTTGATTGCCAATCATCTCTATACACCTTCGTATATTTCAATGACTACTGCACTACGATATTATGGACTTATCCCAGAGGCTGTATATGTTAATCAATCAATGACAGTGAAGCATCCCCGAAGCTTTCAGACTCCGGTCGGCAAATATGACTACAAATATATTTCAAGAAAGTCATTCCCGATAGGAGTAAGGAGTATGAATAAAGGTGACTATGCATTTCTTATTGCATCACCTGAAAAGGCTTTGTGTGATTTGATTGCCAATTCCTCAAAAGTCATTCTTCGCTATATGAAGGATGTAGAGATATATCTTGCGGAGGATATTCGTATGGATATGGATGAGTTCTACAAGTTGGATAAAACCATATTCGAGGATTATGTAAAGGTGGGCAAAAAGGCTGATTCAATTTCGACACTTTTAAAATTCCTAAAGCGATGAAAAATGAAATATTCGACAATATGCTATCCCGTTATGATTTGACAACGGAGCAACATAAGAGAAACGCCATATTTGAAGTAAACCAGCAAATGATACTTGCCGGTCTGTATGCCGGAGGGTTCTTTGAGTCGGCTGCGTTCTATGGCGGAACTTGCCTGAGAATCTTTCATGGCTTGCAGCGTTTCAGTGAGGATATGGATTTCTCACTGCTTGCTCAAGATGACAATTTTGATTTTACGAAATATTTCCCTGCTATCATTGACGCCTTTTCAATGGTAGGGCGTGAGGTTGAAATAAAGAAAAAAGACAAGAAGAATTTCGGAAAGGTTGAATCGGCATTTCTTAAAGACAATACTGATGTGTACGATGTGACTTTCCAGACAGAGAAGTCGATAAAGATAAAGATTGAAGTAGATACTTGTCCACCGTTAAACTTCAATACAGAACAAAAGCTATTGCTTCAGCCACATTCATTTATGACCCGCTGTTTTACGCTTCCCGACTTGTTTGCAGGCAAGATGCACGCACTGGTCTATCGTGTGTGGAAGAATAGAGTTAAAGGCCGTGATTGGTATGATTTTGAATGGTATGTACGCCACAATGTTCCGTTGGGTTTTGCTCACTTGGCAGAACGATGCAAGCAGTTTAACAATGAGAATATTACCACGGAGTTATTCAAGGAGAAACTCATTGAGCGACTCTCTACAGCCGATATAAGACAAGTGAAAGAAGATGTTTTGCCTTTCCTCCGCAATCCAGAAGAACTCCATATTTGGTCAAATGATTATTTCTTGCAGTTGGCTGGGATGATGAGGATGGGATAAAGTAACGCACCCCGGGGCACTAAGTGAAGTGCTGCCGGGGTGCATTTTGTGTGGAGCAGAGCTTCTCGCCCTTCTCTTAACCTAACTAAAACAAAAACTAATAAACAACCTTTTTTATACCCTTAATAACATAAACTTTAGAAAACCGGAGTAAACCCAAATCTATAAGTTAAACAATTCATCGGTCGTAAATACTTAGCGGTAATCACTTATTTTTTAAAAAATTAACTCATAGGGAAAAACTAAGGGCGCACCGGTGGAAGTGCGCCCTTAGTGATAGTGTAGTTCATCAGAGTGGTTACGAGCGTAGTGTGGCGGGTGTGGCGAGCTGCTGATAAGCGAATACGCCTTCTTGATTAAGCTCTACAGGCGTGAAAGTGCCGTCGGGGCTAATCATGCGCACGTGTGTGTCATCGACAAATTCCATGAACTTCACTGACTTGCCATCGGCAGAAACCGACCATGAATTGTCGGCTTCATTGAAGTCGAAGCGCACTGTCTCTTTGCTGTCGAGATTGGTGATGGTGTAGCCTGCAACGTCGCGCGACACCTCATAGCGGGCATCTTTGCCGTCGATTATCTTGGTCTCGGCACTTAGAGCCGGTTTCCCCGACCAGAATTCTATGCTGTTGATAACGAGCAGATCGGCAATGCCGGTGATTTCGTAAACCGGGAGAATCCAGAATGCGAAAAATACAAGTTCATTTACGAATTTGTCACCTACTTGCTGGTTCCATGCGAGCACCTTATTGGTAAGCTGGAAGCTACCGATGCAAGAAGAGAGAGAAATAGAGGCAGCAACTGTGAGAATGAGTGCTACTGATAGATACTTTCTTTTCATACCAAATTAAAAATTAATAAATTGTGTGTTGTTATATATATAAAAGAGTAATTCAAACTTATTGTTTAGTGAGAAGCGAATATTGGTGAAGCACTTTCTTCACATAGGCAACCGTCTGCTTGCCACGGAAGTAGCCGAAACGGCACACTTCGTCGTTATAGAACTCAGGATTCGACTTCCACAATATTGCTTCTTCCACATTGCCATACCACACGCTCGGGTTCTTGCCATATTTAGCGGCGAGGGCTATGGCATCAGCCACGTGCCCTATGCCTGAATTGTAGGCTGCGATGATAAACTTGCGGCGCTCGGCAGGATCGCTGATGCGTCGGGCAAAGTAGTTGTTGAGGTCTTTGATTGACTCCACGGCTATGCGCACGCTTTTCTCGGGGTCGCTAAGCTCAGAAGGGTGTAACCCGTAGGCTCGTGCCGTGCCCGGCATAATCTGCATCAGTCCGCGAGCACCCGCCCACGAGGTGGCTGTGGTGTCGAACCGTGATTCAATCCAAGCCTGGGAGGCAAGCAGTCGCCAGTCCCAACCGATCGTTCCGGCGTAGTGGCGGAAGATGTGGTCGTAGGGCGAAATGCCCTGTTGCTTACCGTGCTTTGCCTTGGGCAGGGTGAGATATTCGGCATCGGTGTAGGTCTCGTCGCGCTTTCCCAGCTCGAAGTATCGCTTCAGCACCTTCTTGTATTCCTCGCGGCTTTTTGCGAGCTTGCTCCATGCATCGACCGAGTCGGCAAGAGCAGTGTCGGTCTGGCGCACCGCCCACGATGCACGCTGCGGAAAACTCACGGAGAGCGAGATGTCGATATTGCTGAAGTAGGTGCTGTTGAGGCGGGCAATGTCGCTATCCACGATGGTGAAAGGAATTTTCCCCTTCGACACCATCTCGATAAGGTCTTCGGTGATAAGCGAGTCCTCGCTGATTTTGTGAATGTTGATGCCGCCGCCAATCTCGTTGTCGAGGTTGAGCAGACGCGACTCATATTTAGAGCCTGCTTCCACAAAGATGTCCTTCCCCACGAGCTGCGTCACGTCGGTGATAAGGCTGTCGCGCGACTTGCGCTGCACGAGCACCTGGTGAGTGACATTCTGCGTGCCGCAATGCAGCACCTGATTCTTGTATTCGGCTGTGATGGGAATCTCGTAGGCGATGATGTCAATTTGCCCGGAGTCGAGCATCTGCATCATCGATTCCATGTTGCGAGCTACCACAAACTCGGCAGTGATGTTCTTGTCGCGGGCAAAGTTGCGTATTCGCTCATATTCATAACCCATGGTGTCGCCACGGAAAATGAATAGCGAGGTGGGGCTATAGAGTGTGCCCACACGCAAGGTATCGGGCAATCCCTGCCGTGTATCGCCGGCAGATGAGCTGCTGCGGCAAGCCGTTGCGACAAGGATTACCGTCCACAGTGTGATAATCACGGGTGCTATGTGGGCGCGAAAGTTCATCGAATAGAAAAACAATGGTTTTAGTATTCAAAAGTGCCGTAAGGTGATGTGATGGTGAGCTTGTTGGCAGGAGCATCTTCCACGCGGCCCACAATCTGAGCCTCAATTCCGAATGAGGCGGCAATGTCGATTACAGCCTGTGCATCTTCGGGTGCGAGGTAGATTTCCATGCGATGACCCATATTGAACACCTTGTACATCTCTTTCCAGTCGGTGCCCGACTGCTCCTGAATGAGCTTGAAGAGGGGAGGAATGGGGAAGAGGTTGTCCTTGATTACGTGCTTGCCCTCTACGAAGTGCATTATTTTAGTCTGTGCGCCACCCGAGCAGTGTACCATGCCGTGAATCTTTGGGCGCATAGCATCGAGAAGTTTCTTAATTACGGGAGCGTAGGTGCGAGTGGGCGAAAGCACCAGCTTTCCGGCATCGCAGGGAACGCCCTCTACGGCATCGGTAAGACCCACTTTTCCCGAATATACAAGGTCGTCGGGTACATTCTTGTCGAATGTCTCGGGATATTTTTCAGCTATGTATTTGGCGAATACGTCGTGACGAGCCGAGGTGAGGCCGTTGCTGCCCATTCCGCCATTATATTCCTTCTCGTAGGTAGCCTGACCCGAAGAAGCAAGGCCCACAATTACGTCACCACCCTTGATGTTGGCGTTGTTGATTACGTCGGCGCGGCGCATGCGGCAAGTCACTGTGCTATCCACGATGATGGTGCGCACCAGGTCGCCCACGTCGGCAGTTTCGCCGCCTGTGGAGATGATGTTCACGCCAAGTTCGCGCAGCTCGGAAAGCAATTCCTCGGTGCCATTGATGATGGCAGCGATAACCTCACCGGGAATAAGCATCTTGTTGCGTCCGATGGTAGAGGAGAGGAGGATATTGTCGGTAGCACCCACGCAGAGCAGGTCGTCGATATTCATGATGAGAGCATCTTGTGCGATGCCTTTCCACACGCTGAGGTCGCCTGTTTCGCGCCAGTAGGCGTAGGCGAGCGACGATTTTGTGCCGGCACCGTCGGCGTGCATGATGTTGCAGTAGTCGGGGTCACCACCGAGCACGTCGGGGATTATTTTGCAGAACGCTTTAGGATAAAGACCCTTGTCCACATTCTTGATGGCGTTGTGGACGTCTTCTTTCGATGCCGAAACACCGCGTAAGTCGTAACGTTGATTGCTCATTGCTAAAGTATATGTTTTGTTGTAGAATAATTATCGGTTTGTCAGAATAATGCGATTATGAGGAGATAGAGCAGTGTGGCAGGAGCCACGAGCAGGAGGCTGTCGATGCGGTCGAGAATGCCGCCGTGTCCCGGCATGATGTTGCCTGAATCCTTCACACCGAGGGTGCGCTTGATGAGCGACTCGCAAAGGTCGCCCCAGGTGGCAAACACCGAGGTGACAATGGCAAATCCCACAGCCGCGGCAATGCTCCAGCAGGCAGGGAAGAGGTTAAGCCATTGCAGAAGCCAAGTGGCAGCGATGCAGAAGGCGAGACCGCCCCAGAAGCCTTCCCACGACTTCTTTGGCGATATGCGCTCAAAGAGGCGGTGCTTGCCTATGAGTGTGCCCACGCAGTAGGCACCGGTGTCGTTGAGCCATATTAAGATGAATGCTGCAAGCAGCAACTTCGGGCTATAGTCGAAATAAATCACATTGAGCAGGCTCATGGGCAGTGCCACATACGCCATGGCAAGCATCGACTGCGCAAGGCAGTGCAGGTGATTGGCAGGGTGGGCATAGAGCTGCGCCACAAGGCGAGTGATGAAGTAGGCGAGCAGGGCTATTATCCACAGATTGCCCACAGGCTGAAACTTCAGTGTGAAGTGGAGAGTGGTGAAAAGGGCAGTGGCACCCACGATGTCGATAATGTGCATCATGCGGTGGCTTTCGCCCATCGAATTGTCGTGATTTACGAGATTGTGAAATTCGTTTACGCCAAGAATCGTGAAAAGCGCAAACAGAGTGAGAAAAGCCCACGGGCAGCCCGAGAGAAGGGCAACCACGATGAGAGCTACATATATACTGCCTGAGATGGCACGGGTTATTAGCTTTTTCATATAGAGAGTTGCGAAAAATTCCGTACAAAATTACCTAAAAAAATCGAACGATACAATAATAGCCGTCACTTTAACGCAAAGAGAGTGCCCCATAGTGCGGCAATAGACGGTGAATAGGTGAAAAATGGTTATAAATTAGGTGGATTGGGCGTTAAAGGTGATGAAAATTTTGTAGTTCGCGGGATTTTCTGTAATTTTGTGCGGTTTTTTGTGTAATAGCCACAAATAGAGGAAATAATATAAATTTTTGTAACACATACAGATATTCTACACTAATGAATGTAACAATGGAGAAAGTCGATAATGTGAATGGAATTATCACAGTATCGCTTGCAGAAACAGATTATCAAGGTAAAGTAAAGAAGGAATTGAAGCAAATAGGTATGCGCTATCCCGAAAAGGGATTCCGCCCGGGTCATGTGCCTGCCGGATTGCTTCAGAAGAAATATGGCAAGGAAGTTCTCGTAGAGGTTGTAAACCGCGAGATCTACGATGCACTTATGAACCACATTCGCGACAATAAGCTCAACGTGCTCGGTGAGCCGATGATTGCCAATGCCGATGAGGTGGATTTCGACACTCAGAAGGATTTCACATTCAAGTTTGAGCTTGGTTTTGCACCTGAGATCAACCTCACTATCGACAAGAGCGTGAAAGTGCCTTACTATAACATCGAGGTTGATGACAACATGGTGAATGAGAACGACCACCAGCTCCGCAAGAGCTTCGGAAAGCAGGTGAATGGCGACGAAGTTGTGGAGGACGCACTCGTGAAAGGCTCAATGGTTGAGCTCAACGAGGATGGCTCGGTGAAGGAAGGTGGCATCACAGTGGAGAGCACAGTGCTTTCACCAAAATATTTCAAGAACGACGAGCAGAAGGCTCTCTTTGCAGGCAAGAAGGTGGGCGATGAGATTGTGTTCAATCCGTCGGCAACCTGTGGCGGCAACGTGACTGAGCTTGCTGCAATGCTCAATGTGGATAAGGACCAGGCTAACGTGGAGAGCAACTTCAAGCTCACAGTGAAGGAGATTCTTGTGGTGAAGGAAGCTGAGCACGACCAGGAATTCTTTGATGCAGTGTTTGGAAAAGACGCTGTAAAGAACGAGGAGGAATATATTGCCAAGCTCAAGGAGCAGATTGCAATGCGCCTGAAAGCCGACAGCAACTACCGCTTCACTGTTGATACCGAGAAGGTGCTTCGTGAGATTGTAGGTGAGCTTGAACTGCCTGAGACATTCCTCAAGAAGTGGCTCGTTAAGCAGGACAAGGAAGGCAAGCACACTCCCGAGAACATCGACGAGAACTTTGCAAAGATGCGCCCCGACCTCGTTTGGCAGCTTATCAAGGAGCACGCTGTGAAGCAGCTTGAGGTGAAGGTGGAAGATGCCGACCTCATGAATGTGGCAAGCATGCTTGCACGCCAGCAGTTTGCACAGTATGGCATGAGCAATATGCCCGAAGATGTGATTGCAAAGTATGCTAAGGAGATTCTCGACAATGAGCAGTATCGCCAGTCGATTGTAGAGCGTGCCGTCGAAGACAAGCTCTACGGCAAGATTCACGAGGCTGTGAACGTGGAGGAGAAGACAGTGCCGGTGGCAGAGTTCAACGCCCTCTTCACAAGCGAGAAATAAGAAACGGCAAAACGCTGACAGATAAAAGAAAAATGCGCTCTCACATGGTGTGGGGGCGCATTTGTTATTGTGATAATGTAGGGAATTGCAGGGGAAGTTGGTTTGCCGCGTGGCTGAAGTGGAGGAGTGCGGTTACTTGTTGCGGGTGGCGTAGAGCTTCATGCCGCAGTCGCTGCAGGTGCACTCCACGCGCAACTCTATGTTGCCGCTGCGCAAATAAAGTTCACGAGGCAGTTTGTTGCCACTTGGCGTGAGCAGGCAAGCTCCGAGTTGGCGTCGCAGGCAGTAGCGTGTGTGCATCACCGCCCGTTCTTCACCCTGAGCCGGTTGCCTTAACTCTATTGCAGGCTCTATAGCAGTGACGCCATGGCTGCGATAGAAATCTCCGGCAAGGCGGTTGGCTACATTGTCGGAGCTGACGAGTACCGTTGTGGGATAAGCAGCATTGGCATTTTCAGATTTGCGGTAGCCAAAACGATAAGCGGCACGCTTGGCACGCAGCAGCGCTTCAATGGCATCGCGTCGCAGCTGTGTGAGCAGTGATGAGGGAATGAATAGACCATCGAGCGTGGCAACGCGGCGTGCGCGGAAGATGGTGTTGCCGAGCTTTGTGAGCACTGAGCGCTGTCGTTCACCCTGAGGTGTCAGTGCAACGGCAATATCGGCTACGCTGCTTGCTACAGTGGCTTTCATACCTTCAATTTCAGCCACTTCGAGGCTAAGGGTGTCGTTGCGATAGGAGAGGGTTATGTCGATGTCGATGTGCCGTGAGGCAGAGTCACGCATCAGAGCGTCGTCGAATGCCTTGTCGAAGGTGCGATAGAGTTTGGTGCCACGTGGTAAAGCGATGCGACCAAGGGGAAATATGCGGTTCCCTTCAACTTTATTGGCACGGAAACCGATATATTTTCCATCGCTGCCAAAGAAGCTGAATCCGTCGCCATTGGCTGCCATTGAGCTGCTTTTTACCGTAATGGCTGCACCGCGCTGTGAATCGACTACGCCAAATTCCTCGCCGAGCGACTTAGGGGTGTCGATTGATGCCATCTTTTCAGTGGCATCGTGGCGACGGCGGTCGAAGAAATAGTGGGTGAAAGAGCGGTTGAAGCTCTTGCTCACGTCGGGCTTGAACGTAAGTTCGCTCACGCCCTGTGATGCACGCACGAGGCTACCATTGGAGTCGGCAATGACGCGATCTACGGCCCTGCGGTAGTAGGCTACCACATTTTTCACATATCCGGCATCTTTCAGTCGTCCCTCAATCTTCAGCGACGACACACCGGCTGCGAGCATCTCGGTGAGACGGTCGCTCTGGTTGAAGTCGCGGAGCGAGAGCAGATGCTTGTCGTGCAGGAGAATGTTGCCACGGGCATCGGTGAGGTCGTAGGGCAGACGGCAAATCTGTGCGCACTCGCCGCGGTTGGCACTGCGGCTACGCAGCAATTCGCTTGCCTGGCAGCGACCGCTGTAGCTCACACACAGGGCACCGTGCACGAAGCACTCCACGGGCACCTTCACTGCACCTGTGATGGCTGAGATTTCGTCGATTGAGAGTTCGCGTGCAAGCACGAGCTGCGAGAAGCCAACCGCTTCGAGAAACTGCGCTTTCTCGGGTGTGCGAATGTCGCACTGTGTGCTGGCATGAAGCTCGATTGGAGGAATATCCATGCGCAGAATGCCCATATCCTGAACTATGAGGGCATCAACGCCCACGCGATAGAGTGATGCAATCATCTGCTCCACATCGTGCAGCTCACGGTCGTAGATGATGGTATTGACCGTGATATAGACTCTTGCGCCAAACTGATGCGCAAAATCAACAACGCGGGCAATATCGTCGATGCTGTTTCCGGCAGCAGCACGCGCCCCGAACGACTGTGCGCCCATATACACGGCATCGGCGCCATGCTTGATTGCCTCAATGGCAATATCGGCATTTCGGGCAGGAGCAAGAAGCTCAATGCGACGTGGTGCAGTAGCTTTCATACGGGTGATAGAGTTATTTAATGCTGCCAATATCGTAGGGGGTCT
>CALZFJ010000023.1 GCA_945645715.1 uncultured Prevotellaceae bacterium
ATCACCCTCTCGAATCTCACTAAAGGCTTTTCAGAGTAGAAATTGCTGCTGTGGAGTCTTCAGCAGAAAACACCAAGTTTCCGGCAACAAGAGCATCGGATCCTGCTGCCTTTAGCAGTGCTCCGGTCTCGGCATTCACTCCGCCATCAACCTCTATCACTGCATTCGAGCCGGTTTCGGCAATGAGTTCACGTAGCTCCTTCACCTTACGTAGCGTTCCGGCGATAAACTTCTGTCCGCCAAATCCCGGGTTTACCGACATAAGCAGCACCAAGTCGAGGTCGGGCAGTATGTCGCGAAGCATGCACACGGGTGTAGCCGGATTCAGCGTCACTCCGGCTTTCATTCCGGCTGCTTTTATCTGCTGCACTACGCGGTTAAGGTGAGTACAAGCCTCATAGTGCACGTTCATAATCTCAGCTCCGCAATCTTTCACCTCGTTGATGAATTTCTGCGGTTCCACTATCATAAGATGCACGTCGAGTGGTTTGCGACACACCTTCTGCACATATTTCAGCACAGGAAATCCAAATGAAATGTTGGGTACAAACACGCCGTCCATCACATCAATATGTAGCCAGTCGGCTTCACTTGCATTAATCATCTCAAGGTCTTTATTGAGATAGCCAAAGTCGGCCGAAAGCAGTGAGGGTGATACTATCATAATACTATATTTGATTATTTAGTTATGCTGTTTAGGTGTTTTTTTCAAGCCTTGATAGGCAAGGAAGACGATGATAATCACGCCAAGGGCATAGCCTGCCATAGTGAGATAGTGGTTGTAGTGCTCTATCTGTCCTATCAGCTCCTCCTGTGGCACAAATGTGTGTAGCCAGTAGCCCAGCAGTGTAAGCACGAAGTTCCAGATTCCGGCTCCGAGTGTGGTGAACAATGCAAATGTGCCAAAGTTCATTCGTGCCAATCCGGCGGGAATGGAGATTAGCTGTCGCACCGCAGGCACCAAGCGACCAAGAAATGTGGATATGGCACCATGCTTGTCGAAGTAAGCCTCTGCCTTCATCACCTTTGCTTCATCGATGAGGCACATGTGGCCAAAACGACTGTTGGCAAATGCATACACAAGCGGGCGGCCAATCCAGAGCGCAAGGAAATAGTTGATAGTTGCTCCTATCAATGCTCCAAGGGTAGCAAATGTCCACACAAGGTATATGTTAAGGTCGGGATTTTCCATCGCAAAATAAGCTGCAGGTGGCACTACCACCTCCGACGGGAAAGGAATAAACGAGCTTTCAATCGCCATCAGCAGCGTTATCGTACCATAGTTGAGATTAGCTTGAAACCACTGAAATATTGTCAATACGTCCATAAATAATATGATTCTTGTAGATTTTTTGCAAAGTTACAACAAACGAGTGCAGAAACAAAAAGAAAAACAAAGTTTTTCATTTTTGGTTATGCCGAGTGCCGTCGTAACTTATCTAAAGTTACAACAAACGAGTGTAGCCGTAACTTTGCAAAAGTTACTATAAATTATGCAGTCATAGTGAATAAATTGCCTTCTATTATGCAAATAAATAATAAAACGTGCACTACACCGATCTCACAATCACACCTTCTCGTTGAAACAGCGCCCCGTAAGCAGCTGCCTTTTTCTCGAGTGCAAGTGGATAGGCTCGCGAGGTAGATGGCATGCGGTAGTGTCGCACCGTTCGTCCCGCCACTTCAATTTCCTTGCACTCCCCTACTGCCGGCACCTCGCTGCCGGTGAGCATAGCCACCACACTTGCAGCCTTCTCACCGGTTGTCACCACCACTTCAATCGAGGGTGTCGCCGTTAGCATAGCCTCAAGGTTCACAGGCTCCACTATGTCGAGAAATTTATCGCTGGCATTATCTTTGAGTCTTCGCACTCGGCGTGCAGTGTCGTACATAGCAATTCGCCTACTGTCGAGGAAGCGCTTAATCGGCTCTATCATGAAGCGTCGCTCCTCAGCATTCCAGAAGTGGTCGCGGTCGGAAAAAAACAGCAGCCCCATTATTCGCCACATATCATTGATTTTGTTAGGGTAGAAAAATTCCATCGACCACTTTTCAGCCTTGGGCGGAAACGTGCCAAGAAACAAGAATCGGGCTCCATCGGGAACGTATGGCTCAAAGGGGTGTATCTCAATTTGACTCATTTTATCATCAGTTTTATCATTTTTTTGCAAAGTTAGGAATATTAACTACTTATTTTTTATGCTACACTGAAAAAATTTTGTAAATTTGCCACGAAATTGTGTTTTTATATTTTTTAATCAAAAATTAGTATGAAGAATAAAATATCTTTGATTCTTGCTACCCTTGTCATTTTGCTGGGTAGTTGTGCTTCGCAAAAGAAGGTGCCTTATATGATTGATGCCGAAACGATACCACAAGAAGCCTTAGATAAAATCGCTGCTAACAACGAGCCTCGCGTTATGCCCGGCGATCTCCTTGAGATTACCGTGATGAGCTATAACATTGATGCTGTGCGTCCGTTCAACCGCTCAAGCTTCGTAACCGAGCTAAATCGCACCACTTCCAACTATAGCAACGACACTAACCGCAACACATATTATATTGTCGATGACAACGGCGACATCGAGTTCCCGGTTATCGGCAAGCTTAGAATCGGTGGCATGAACAAGTCGCAGATTCAAGAACTCATCTGCAATGAGATATATCCAAAATACATCACCGAGAAGCCAGGCGTTGATGTCCGCTTCAAGAACTTTAAAGTTTCTGTCATCGGTGAGGTTCGCTCTCCCGGCGTTTACACCGCCACTAACGAACATCTCAATATACTCGAAGCCATCGCTCTTGCCGGCGACCTCAACATCACCGGTATGCGTGAGAACATTATGCTCATTCGCACCGATGCCGATGGAAAGCGTTCAGTACATCGCCTCAACCTCAACGACAAGGAATTAATCCTTTCGCCCTACTACAACTTGCAGCAGAACGATGTAATCTACGTGCAGCCTAATGCCTCGAAGGCGCGTTCTTCTTGGTCGATTCCACCTGCACTGAGCCTCACACTCAGCTCCATCGGTACGCTCATCTCAATTGCCACCCTCATCGTGACAATCGCAAAATAGCAAATAATCACTTAATAATGATATCACACAATCCCGGGCACACTATTTGTGAGGTCCGGGATTGTCTTTTACCCGCCGCAACTATGAGCACCATCACCACTTTTCGCTCAGTATGGGACTGGAGCACCTACACCATTCTCGCCCTTTCAGTGGCAATATGCTTCATTCCAGCTATCATTGAGCCCGACATCATTTCAGTGATTATCGGTGTAGCTTTGTCACTGCCCATCATCTTCACATTCATAACCACCTATTATCAGATAAAAGGCGACACACTTATTGTGCGCTGCGCACTCATATCAGGCAAATACCCCATCTCAAAAATAGCAAGCATAGCTCCCACAAGCTCCATACTCAGTGCTCCGGCACCTTCAATGACCCAGCGCATTGCCATCACTTTCACCGACCGAAAAGTACTAAAGAGTGCCATGCCACTCGTGATATCGCCCACCGACCGCCAAGATTTCATCAATATGCTCACGTCAATAAATCCCGATATTGAAATAAAGAATCTGTAAACTAACATCACGAAGTTCTGATTTTTTGCCCGAATTGTGCCTATTATTAGCCGTAATGTGTTATTTCCATTTAACACTGCATCATTTTTTTGCAAAATGGTTAGGGCATTTGATTTTTTAGTAGTAAATTTGCAAAGTGGTGTGCAATGCATTTTTTGCTCGCCGCTGCAAATATTTATATTTAACGACAACTATTGAATTTATTAACGTAACAAACAATTTTTAAACTTTTTAAGTTATGAATATTTCGCATATCGAACATGTGGGTATAGCCGTAACAAGCCTTGAAGAGGCTATCCCTTATTATGAAAACGTTCTTGGTCTGAAGTGCTTCGCCATTGAAGAAGTTGCCGACCAGAAAGTGAAAACTGCATTTTTCCAGGTAGGACAGACAAAGGTTGAGCTTCTTGAGGCTACAAGCGAAGACAGCGCAATCGCTAAGTTCATCGCCAACAACGGCGGCCGTGGAGGTATCCAGCACATAGCATTCGCAGTGGAAGATGGCGTAGCCAATGCTCTCGCCGAGGCTGAAGCTAAGGGCTGCCGCCTTATCGACAAGGCTCCTCGCCGTGGCGCTGAGGGCTTGAACATCGCTTTCCTTCACCCGAAATCAACTTGCGGAGCTCTCACCGAACTTTGCGAAAACCCTAACAAATAAAAAAACTCTTTAAAACTAAGACATGAGTAGTCAACTTGAAAAAGTACAAGAGCTGATCCGCTTGCGCGAGGAAGCACGCATCGGCGGTGGCGAAAAAGCCATCCAGAAACAGCACGAAAAGGGCAAATACACAGCTCGTGAGAGAATAGCACAACTTCTCGATGAGGGAAGCTTTGAAGAACTTGATATGTTTGTGCGCCACCGTTGCACCAACTTCGGTCAGGAGAAGAAATCCTATCCCGGCGACGGCGTAGTTACCGGTTACGGTACTATCGAAGGTCGCCTCGTCTATGTCTTTGCACAAGATTTCACCGTATTCGGAGGCTCACTCTCTGAAACCATGGCGCAGAAAATCTGCAAAATCATGGATATGGCGATGAAGACCGGTGCTCCCGTTATCGGACTTAACGACTCGGGTGGTGCCCGCATTCAGGAGGGTATCAACGCTCTCGGTGGCTATGCCGAAATCTTCCAGCGCAACATCCTCGCTTCGGGCGTTGTGCCTCAAATCTCAGCTATCCTCGGTCCGTGTGCCGGCGGTGCAGTTTACTCTCCTGCCCTCACCGACTTCACTATCATGGCTAAGGGAATTTCCTATATGTTCCTCACCGGTCCGAAGGTGGTAAAGACCGTGACCGGCGAAGACGTAACTCAAGAGGCTCTCGGCGGTGCCGAAATCCACGCTTCCAAGTCGGGCGTTGCTCACTTTGCTGCCGAAGACGGTGAAGAGGCTATCAAGATTATCCGCAAGCTCTTCAGCTACATTCCTCAAAACAACCTCGAGGAGGCTCCACTCGTAGAGTGCACCGACCCGATCGACCGTCTTGAGGATTCTCTCAACGAAATCATTCCCGAGGCTGCCAACCAGGCTTACAACATGTATGACGTTATCGGTGCAATCATCGATAATGGCGAGTTCCTCGAGGTTTCTGCCAACTATGCCAAGAACATCATCGTGGGCTTTGCCCGCTTCAATGGTCAGTCGGTAGGTATCGTTGCCAACCAGCCTAAGTATCTTGCCGGTGTGCTCGATTGCAACGCTTCACGCAAGGCCGCACGCTTCGTACGCTTCTGCGACGCATTCAACATTCCATTGGTAACACTCGTTGATGTGCCTGGCTTCCTCCCCGGAACCGGACAAGAGTACAACGCAGTAATCCTCCACGGTGCAAAACTCCTCTATGCTTATGGCGAAGCTACTGTGCCTAAGGTTACAGTTACTCTCCGCAAGAGCTACGGTGGTAGCCACATCGTGATGAGCTGCAAGCAGCTCCGTGGTGATATGAACTATGCTTGGCCTACTGCAGAAATCGCAGTTATGGGTGCTGCAGGTGCTGCCGAGGTGCTCTACGCCAAGGAAGCTAAGACTGCTAAAGTTGCTGCCAAGGAAGCTAAGGAAGCCGGCAAGGCCGACGAGGCTAAGAAGATTATGGACGACTACGCTCAATTCATCGCCGACAAGGAAGCAGAATACAACAAGCTCTTCTGCAATCCCTACAATGCAGCCAAATATGGCTACATCGATGATGTTATCGAGCCGCGTAACACTCGCTTCCGCATAATCCGTGCCCTCCAGCAATTGCAAACCAAGAAGGTAACTAACCCTGCCAAGAAGCATGGTAACATTCCTTTGTAATTTTCACTACTTCAAATTGCTTAAAATGAACAAAAAAGGAATAGTAATATTGCTGGCTGCAATCTTTTGCACAATCTCTGCAATGGCTCAAGGCCGAAAGGGCTTGGTGTTCAACGAAGTGATGGTGCAGAATGACAGCAACTGCATGGACGCCTACGGTAAACGACACGCTTGGATTGAGCTTTTCAACTCTACAAGAGCCTCAATGCAAATCTCTAACGTGTATGTTACCAACGACAAGAACGTCCCAACTAAGTATGGCGTGCCTCGCGGTGACCATAACACTAAGCTTGGTCCTCTGCAGCACGTGTTGTTCTTTGCCGACAACGACCCCGGCAAAGGCACATTCCACCTCAGTTTCGATTTGACTCCAGGTGTTGACAACCACATCTACCTCTTCGATGCCGATGGCAAGACTTTAATTGATGAAGTTGTAGTGCCCGCTTCTCTGCCTGCCAACTGCTCTTTCGCGCTCAAGCACGATGGCGTTAGCGGCGACAAGGACGACGACAATGTGAAATTCCACCCTGAATGCTGGGAAGTGCGCGACGGCGCCCTCCTCGGATATATCACCCCGGGTGAGTGTAACAAGGTGGAGAGCACCAACAGTAGCGTGGAGAAATTCCGTGCAAACGACCCCAACGGCTTCGTGCTCACGCTCATGGCCATGGGAATCGTGTTCTCTGCCCTGCTCCTACTGAGCATCTGCTTCTACATCTTCGGAAAGCTCAACGAAAAGAAGGCTAACCGCAAGAAAGCAGCTGCAATCGCTCAACACGTTCCCAACACCACTAGCGTGAAGGGTGATTCGGGTGAGGAAATCGCTGCTATCGCTATGGCGCTCTATGAGCATCTCAATGCTCACGACAAGGAAGACACTATCCTCACCATCAACAAGGTGAAGAAGGCTTACTCGCCCTGGAGCTCCAAGATCTATACGCTCCGCGAAACTCCTAACCTCAAAACCTGGTAATTTCACTCACATAACTTACTTTATTAATTAACGTCACACACAATGAAAGAATATAAATATAAAATCAACGGAAACGACTACAAAGTTTCCATCGGCGACATCGACCACAATATCGCTACCGTAGAAGTGAATGGTGTGCCCTACAAAGTGGAGATCGAGCAAAAGAAGGCTGCTCCCGTGGTTATCAAGTCGGTGAAACCGACTGCTGCTCCTCGCACTGCCACCGGTGATAAGGTTATCAGCAAGCCTACAGTTTCGGCCGGTCAGTCAGCTGTCAAAGCTCCACTTCCTGGCGTAATCATCGACGTGAAAGTGAAAGTGGGCGATACCGTTGCTCCTAACGATGTGGTTGCCATCCTCGAAGCTATGAAGATGGAAAACAACATCAACGCCGGAAAGAGCGGTGTAGTCAAGGCTATTTGTGTTAACAAGGGCGACTCTGTCCTCGAAGGTAACGACATTATCATAATCGAATAATAATGGATTTAGCGCAATTTTTCAGTGAAAACTTCCAGCAATTCTGGGAATTCACTGGCTTTTATAACGTAACCATTCCTCACCTCATCATGCTTTGCGTGGGTCTGTTCTTCATTTACCTCGCAATCAAGCATGAGTTCGAGCCTATGTTGCTCGTCCCCATCGGGTTTGGAATTTTGATTGGAAACATTCCTTTCCAATTGGGTAATGAAATTGGTATCTACGAAGAAGGTTCGGTGCTCAACATTCTCTACAATGGTGTGAGCGCAGGCTGGTATCCACCACTCATCTTCCTCGGAATTGGTGCTATGACCGACTTCTCGGCTCTGCTTGCCAATCCTAAGCTGATGCTCGTTGGTGCCGCCGCACAGTTTGGTATCTTCGGTGCCTACATGGTAGCACTCCTCCTTGGCTTTGCCCCCGACCAGGCTGGTGCAATCGCCATTATCGGTGGTGCCGACGGTCCTACCGCAATCTTCCTTTCGTCGAAGCTTGCTCCTAACCTTATGGGTGCAATCGCCGTGTCGGCTTACTCCTACATGGCTCTCGTGCCCGTAATCCAGCCGCCTATTATGCGACTGCTCACCACAAAGAAGGAGCGCCTTATCCGCATGAAGCCTGCACGCGCCGTGTCGCAGAACGAGAAAATCCTCTTCCCGATTTTCGGACTGATTCTCACCTGCTTCTTCGTGCCTTCGGGTCTTCCGCTGCTCGGTATGCTCTTCTTCGGTAACCTCCTTCGCGAAAGCGGCGTTACCACTCGCCTTGCTAAGACTGCAAGCAATGCCCTCACCGACATTGTCACTATCTTGCTCGGTATGACTGTGGGAGCATCTACCCAGGCTTCGGAGTTCCTTACTAAGGAGACTATCTTCATCTTTGCACTCGGTTTCATGGCATTCTGCATCGCTTCGGCATCGGGCGTTTGCTTCGTGAAGTTCTTCAACCTCTTCCTTGGCAAAGACAAGAAGATCAACCCGCTCATCGGTAACGCAGGCGTTTCTGCAGTGCCAATGTCGGCTCGCATCTCTAACAACATGGGTCAGAAGTACGACCCCAGCAACTACCTTCTCATGCACGCCATGGGTCCTAACGTTGCAGGTGTCATCGGATCGGCAGTAGCAGCCGGTGTGCTTCTTGGCTTCCTCGGCTAATCGCTCGCGATTTATCGATATAGAAAGACCGGCATCCCACTCAGGGTGCCGGTCTTCATTATATCCACTTCGCAAAATATACATTCAATATTTGCGAGGTAACGCTCATATTAATGTTTTCGCATATTATATGGGGATTAGACGTGACGGACTTTGCTTAAGGCTTTCATATCGAGATTCATTGTCAGTATCCCCACGGATGGTAGCCGAGAGAAGTTACTGGGCTGCGTTGCGCTTGAGCCACTCTACACGGCGCTGGTCGGGGAGGTGCTTTATGGAGAAATTGTCGAAACGGGCTTTGAATCCATTGCCATCGGGGCAGGCAGCCATCACTCCCACCATGATAGGATGGTTATCGGGCATCCAAGCGTTGCGCATAAGGGTGTAAGTCACGTCGTCGAAGGAGTAGAACACCTCAATGGCATCGAGGCGTCGCACAGCCTTAATCCAGACAAATGGCACTGGGCGGTCTAGGGCGATTATGCTCCAGTCGCTGGTGTGGTGAGTTACCACGGTGCTGAGATTGTATTTTCCATCTACAAATTCAATTCCTGCCTTGATGTAGTTCTCGTGGTCGATTCGCAGCATCAGTCCGGCCTGGTCGAAGCGAGCAGTATAGTCGCCGGTCACTTTCACCTTCACTTCAAATTCACCACCGCGAAGGGTGTAGAGAAAGGGAGCGTCATCTACGGTGAAACCGTAGTTGGAGATTCGCCAGTAGTCGGACTGAGGCGTGACGTTCATGGTGAGTGAGTTGTTCTTGATTTCCCACTTGGTAGGCTCATTAAACCATTGCATTTTGTCGAGTGACTGCGCCGAAGCAGCCACCGAAGCGGCAAGCATTAAGCTGCATAAGATTGATTTCTTCATGATGAGAGTTTATTTTTTATGATTAAAATATTATTATAATGCCATTGCGCTCGATTTGCATTATCTTTAAATAAGATAAGCGGCATCTCGGCAATGCAATCGAGCAAGCTCGTTGCCATTGCGCTCGATTTGCATTATCTTTGAATAAGATAAGCGGCATCTTGGCAATGCAATCGAGCAAGCTCGTTGCCATTGCGCTCGATTTGCATTATCTTTGCAAAAAGATAATCACAGCGCATTGTCGTTGCAAAGGTAAGGCTAAGACCGGTGCGGCACAATGATTAAAAATAACCATTTTTTGTACGACTTTACATGATGATTGACACCAAGAAGATATTGAATGAGGAATTTCTCACACAGGAGTTTACGCCGCTACAAGGCAATGCCGATGCTCTCGGCCGCTATAAGGAGCTGGCGTGTGGCTATGCCCGACTTGAGAATGCCCTTGCCGTGCTGAGCGATATGCGCAGGAATGTGAGCTACATCTACTATGGCGGCTTCGCGCGAGTGCTCGGAATCGACGATGGGCTGAGCGACAAGATGATTTCCTCTATATGGGAGGACGATATTTTCCGACTTATTCACCCCGACGACCTCGCCGGAAAGCACTTGCAGGAACTGTGTTTTTTCCACTTCCTGAAGCAACAGCCCAAGAGCCGCCGTGCCGACTATTACCTCATGAGCAAGCTGCGCATGCGCACTGCCACAGGCAGCTATGTGCCGGTGCTGCACAGAATGTATTATGTGGAATTTCCTCACGATGGTGTGCTGTGGCTTGCTCTGTGCCTCTACAGCAGGCTGATATGTGATTTCCCGTCGCAGTGCGTGATTGTGAACTCAATCACAGGGCAGATAATACAACCCGACAAGCAGAACAACAGTGCCCTACTCACCACGCGTGAGAAGGAGGTGCTTGTGCTTATCGACCGCGGACTCGCCAGCAAGGATATTGCCGAGGCTCTGTGCATAAGCCGACACACCGTGAGCCGGCACCGGCAGGAAATCCTTGCAAAGTTGCAGGTGAAGAACTCTATTGAGGCATGCCGGGTGGCAAAAGACCTGAGGCTGATATGACTTCCGGCTCTCGAGGGGCGAGCAAGATTTTTCATCGGTATTTGGTGATTTTTAGAGTGATTTCTTGCGTTTTTTCGGTTATTGTTGAAAATTTCGCAATTTTTCGGTTACATATTAAAAATTTTGTGTACATTTGAACTTTGAAGTTATAATGTGGCTTTGAATATACTTTTTTTGCAGCCACTGTGTGTATTGAATCATTGGCATGAGAACTATCTCTCCATCCAATGAGTGAAACTATTAAACAACATTATTATGGAATTGCGTGAAAAGTCTGAATCAGCAGAAGAACTGAACCAGGACGTAACCTTGAACTCGGAATCGACTCCAGCAGCCGACGCCGATGTAGTGACTGAAAATGAGGCTGATGCTTCGGTAGTGGAAAATGTAGCAACCGACGAGGCTCCTGCCGGTGAAGATGTGGCTGATACGCCATCTTACGCCGGTAAATCAAAAGCCGAGCTCGTGGAGGCTCTGCGTGCGCTCCTCGAAAAACCTATCGACAGCATTAAAGACGATGTGGCACAAATCAAAGTGGCTTTCTACTCTCTGCGTAATGCCGAGATTGCCGCCCTTCGCGAGGAATTTCTCGCTAAAGGCAACGAAGAGGCTGCTTTTGCTGTCCCCGACGATGCCGACGAAGCTACTTTCAAAGAAATTCTTTCTCAAATCAAAGAGAAGCGTGCCGAGTTTAATGCCGCTCAGGAGGCTCTTCGTGCCGAAAACTTAGAGAAAAAGCGCAATATTATCGCCGAAATCAATGCTATCGTTGCCGACCCCGACAACATCAACAAGCAATACTCTCGAGTACAGCAATTACAGCAGGACTTCAAGGCTATTGGCGACATTCCTGCTACTGAAATCACCGACATCTGGAAGTCGTACCAACTCGCTACGGAGAATTTCTATGACCTACTCAAGATGAACAAGGAACTTCGCGACTACGACTTCAAGAAGAATCTCGAAATCAAGCAGCAACTTTGCGCCGACGCCGAAACTCTCGGTGGCATCGACGATGTGGTAAGTGCCTTCAAGAAGCTTCAGGAGCTTCACAACCAGTGGCGCGAAACCGGCCCCGTAGCAAAGGAAATCCGTGAAGAGCTGTGGGTACGCTTCAAGGATGCCTCAGCTGTTGTAAATAAGAAATATCAAGCTTTCTTCGAGGCCCGCAAAGAGAAGGAGAAAGAAAACGAAGTGGCAAAGACTGCCATCTGCGAGAAGGTGGAAGCTATCGACATAGCTGCCATTAAGACCTATGCCGGCTGGGACGAGGCTACCAAGCAGATTATAGAGCTGCAAGAGGAGTGGAAAAAACTCGGCTTTGCCGCTAAGAAAGTCAATGCCGACCTATTCGCACGTTTCCGCAAAACATGCGACGAATTTTTCGCCCGCAAGGCTGAGTTCTTCAAGACCATGAAGGAAGAGCTTGCAGCCAACCTCCAGAAGAAGCAAGCTCTATGCGAGAAGGCTGAAGCTCTCAAAGATTCTACCGACTGGAAAAAGACTGCCGATGAGCTTGTTGCACTCCAAAAGGAATGGAAGACCGTAGGTCCCGTTGCCAAGAAATATAGCGACGTGGTGTGGAAGCGGTTCATTGCAGCTTGCGACCACTTCTTCAATGAGAAGGGCAAGCAGACTACCAACGTGCGCAAGGTGGAGCACGATAACCTCAAAGCTAAGAAGGAGGTTATCGCTGCAATCAATGCAATTCTTGCCGAGGAAGCACCCGAAGATGCTGCCACCAAGGTTCGTGCTCTCATGAAGCAGTGGCAAGAAATAGGTCATGTGCCTTTCAAGGAGAAAGACAAGATCTACAATGAATATCGCGAGGCCGTAGATAAGGCCTTCGACAAATTTGATATGAAAGCTACTCGCGCTAATCTTGCAAACTTCGAGAACTCCATTAACCAGATTTCAGATCAGGACAAGATGTATCGCGAGCGTGAGCGTCTCGTTCGTTCCTACGAGCTCAAGCGCAACGAGCTGAAAACCTACGAGAACAATATGGGCTTCTTCAGTGCCCAGTCGAAAGGCGGAAACTCTATGCTCAAGGAAATGGAGCGCAAAATCCAGAAAATAAAGGATGAACTCGCTCTCCTCGAGAAGAAAATCCAGGTTGTCGATGGCAAGATATAATGGCTACTCACATCGTTCTACACCTTAAATAACCCCTATTCTCACCCCTGCCTATATAATTCACC
>CALZFJ010000024.1 GCA_945645715.1 uncultured Prevotellaceae bacterium
ATCGATATTAAGAAGCAATCAGCTTCAATCCCCAAGCGCATTCAACAACAATTAAAAAATACGGTAATACAAGCTCTCGATATTTCGACAACTAAGCAAACACATAGAGGAAGAAAAGAAAAAACAGAAGAAGATAAAGACTTTATTTGGGATAGATTTCAAGACAGGAATGACTGTTTCTATTACCAAATTAACCGAACAAGCAAGTTGTTCCAATTTGTAAGAGAACAGCTTTCGGAAGAAGACTATAATCTATTTCAATTGTTTATAGGTGAAATAGAGAAGAACTTGCCTATCCAGCAAATATATATAGACAAATCTAACGAAAAGATTTCCACTGAAGTTGAAGACTCAAGAATTGATGATGTATATCAAATGAGTATTCAGCTAATAACTCAAATACAGAAAATCACCAATCAAACATATCAAGAAATTATTCCTGATGTTATGAAATCTGAACCATTTTGCAATTACGAAATAATTAAAGACCGCTTAATCTCCTATTTTGATAATGAAACAAACTGAGAAACAACATAGCAATCTTCTTACTTTAATTTATAATCTGATTAATATTGACCTCCAAACTAAAGAAAGATTGGAGTATAAAGATATACGCAGTTACATAGACAAGGCTTTATCGCTTACGCACATTGACTGCGATGAAGAAGATATTGCAAAACTGACCTATCATATTGAATACACATATAGAATCACACATACAGAAGGACAATGTATATTTAGTGATTATGAAGACCGGACAAATTGGTATTCAAATGATAGTATTAAGAATCCTTATTTCTGGTCAAGATACCGTCAATACTTGATTAATAACACAAGTATTGACATAAATAGTATTAATTTACTTGACGAAGTTACTTTGCCAAACATTATGAATTGCTTGGGCAATCCAAATGATGTGTTTGAAGGGAACCGACTAAGACGTGGACTAATTATCGGTGATGTTCAGTCTGGTAAAACTGCTACTTATTCTGGTTTGATTTGTAAGGCTGCTGATGCCGGTTATAAAGTAGTTATTCTTTTGGCTGGAATTACTGAGAGTCTTAGGCAACAAACACAAGAACGCATTGACGAGGGAATTATTGGCTTTACAAGGAAAAAAGTCAATAAAAAAGATGTAAATGAAAGAGTTGGAGTGGGAGTCCATAGTCAAGAGCTTTTGGCTTGTTCATTTACTTCTTGTGCTAATGATTTTGTCGGAAATTGCGATAAAATTTCGACATCACTTGAATCTCACAATAGTGTTGTTCTGTTTGTTATTAAGAAAAATGTATCTGTTCTCAAAAGGTTGTATAATTGGCTGAATGAAATGAACTATGATACAGTAAAAAGGTGTGTTGACCAACCAATGTTGCTTATTGATGATGAAGCAGATAATGCTTCTGTGAATACAAAAAAGGACGAAACAAATCCCACTCGCACAAATGAGTTAATTAGAAAGATTTGCAACCTTTTCAAGAATGCAACTTATGTTGGATTTACTGCCACTCCATTCGCAAATGTATTTATAGACCCTGACACCGATGATAAAATGCTACGAGCTGATTTATTCCCGGAGCATTTTATATATGCCTTGCCTACTCCATCAAATTATATCGGTGCTACAAGAATATTCTATCCAGATGGTGATTGTTATGGTAGCCTACGGTATATCAATGACATTGAAGAGCCAGACTATTCATCAGATGAATATCGCGACGCTGTCGAAAATGATATAGACAGCCTAAATTCCGGAACTTTCTATTACTTGCACAAAAAGGAATGGAGAGGCATTTTACCAAATTCCTTATACGATTCGATACTTAGCTTTTTTATTGCAAATTGTATTAGGGATTTAAGAGGACATTCGTCTGCTCCAAGAAGTATGTTAGTCAATATGTCGAGATTTACAAAAGTGCAAAGATATATTGCAGACGAAATAGAGGCGTTTTATAAATCTGTTTTTGACACTATTCGTTATGATTTCAGCGATGACGATAAACATAACGAAAAGCTAAAATTATATGGAGATTTATTGCGTATATACAATAAACACTTTTCAAATATTGACGATATACCTATCAAAGACTTGTTAAAGAAACAAACCTTGATATCTGCTATAGAGAAAATCAAGGTTATGGTAATAAATGGGTCGAAAGGTAGCAACAAGTTAGATTATAAAACAAACAAGTCCTTACGTGTCATTGCCGTAGGCGGGCTGGCTCTTTCTCGTGGTTTAACATTAGAAGGACTTATTGTAAGTTACTTCTACCGAAACACATCTACATTTGATGTCCTTATGCAGATGGGGCGTTGGTTCGGCTATAGGCGTGGATACGAAGATCTTTTCCAAATTTGGACAAGTGAAAACAGTGCGAATTGGTACACTGAAATTGCACGTGCTTCCGAAGAACTCAAAGGTGATATTAAGCATATGTTTGAGCAACAACTCACTCCTAAAGATTTTGGTCTAAAGGTACGTGATAATTGCGATGAACTGCAAATAACTGCATCAAATAAAATGCGTCACTCCTATGGAGTCGATTTCCAGTATTCCTTCTCAGGTGACTTTTATGAAACACCATACATAAGCCTTAATATTAAACAGAACCATTCAAATTGGCTTGCTGTAAATAGTTTTGTAAAAGACCTATTTGCGAAAGGCACAAAATTAAGATTTGCTGACATTGGGAAATATGATGATTCATTGGTATCTGACAAATCTATTGAAGCAGCAAGATTCTTTGAAAATGTTTCCAAAGAGGATATTTCTGATTTTTTATCTAAAATCAAATGTTCTTTAGTGAATTTGTACTTCAACATACCGAACATTATTTCGTATATAAATGATGCAACTTCTGGATTAGATAATTGGGACGTTGTTTTTGTGAGCGGTATTAGTAAGTCTCATTATGATATTCCTGGATTAGAAGCTATACAATGTCCTGAACGTGCAATCTGCGAAAATAATAAAAGAGTTATACAAATTACATCTCGCCGTAGATTGCTTAGTGCAGGAGCCGGAAAGCTATGCTTAACACCTGAGCAAATTGATACAGCAGAAAAATCACAGAGGGAGTTTTGGGTAAGAGGCGGTTGCTCCTCAGAAGAAGCAGCACGTCGTAGTATCCCACTGAAAACATACTTTAAGCAACTTAAAGATAGGAAACCTATTCTATATATATTGCTTATCAGCCCCAAACCGGCTGAAGAAGACCCAAATAAAGAAGAAAAGGCATATGTTAAGCGTTTCAGAGAAGAATTAGGTAATGATTTTATTGTGGCATTTGGTGTTGGATTCCCAGACACAAATGATGGAAATTCTATCTGCCATTATAAAGTGAATAAACGATACTATGACTTAAACATGCTTGATTCAAATAGTGAGGAGGAAGAAGATGAAGAATGATATTTTCTCAATATTATCACAAGAATTCGAAGCCGGGCAATACATTCGTTTGCAAGGTAACGAAAAATTGCGCCTATATGTTGGCAGAAATAATAAGGGACTGTTTACATTTGAGTTCCGTGGTCAGCACGTACCTACAAGAATTGTAGGATCGGAAGTTATTACTGTCCAACAAACAAAATCAGACTCTTTTTATTCGTTAGGTTTTTCTCTTTCAAATCCAGATTTACTTGAATACTTCTGCACTTTCTGTGAAGACCTGCTTTATTCTACAAGAGAAATATTGGATGATAACACTGCGTATAAGACATTGTGTTCAAGATATTTTTCTTGGAAAAAGTTGTTCAAGCCAAACTCTGCAAGATTATCTGAATTTGAAATAATGGGGCTTATAGGGGAACTCCTGTTTCTAAGAGATAATATGTTCCCTAAATATGGATTGCAACTCTCGTTGGATAGCTGGACTGGACCGGAAATGACCCACAAAGATTTTTCATTAGACGATACCTGGTACGAGGTGAAAACAATATCAAGTGGCAAAGGCACAGTCAAGATTTCATCTATTGAACAACTTGATAGCGACCTTGATGGAGTCCTTGCTATTTACGAGCTTGAAAAAATGAGCCCGTCATTTAATGGACTAAATGTAAATAAATTAGTTTCGGAGATTATGAACATATTGAAAGCACCGAACTTGAAAGACTTTTTTTCCAGTAAATTAGGAATGTTTGGATATGACTTTTCTCCTGAATATGAAAATTATGTGTTTTCTAAAACCAATTTCAAACAATACAATGTAGATAACAATTTCCCAAAGCTAAAAAGAAAAGACATACCACCGTCTATCCAAAAAATTCAATATGAAATTGTTATACCAGACATTGATGAATTTGAGATTAAATAAGGCTTGAAATATGGAAATAGAAGAATATAGACACCAGTTTATAGACGACCTCCGTTTCAAAGCGGAACACGGAGGTACTGAACCGGAATCACAATTCATAGACTCCGTGCTTGATGAATTGGAAGCTGTGGGTGAGCTTAATGACCCAATTCCGTTCTCCATAGAAATGAAAGGGCGCAGGGGGAGGATAATGGCATTTGATGCGTATGCGTATGACAATGCTGATGCTGCGCTTGTCTTAATTGCAAGCGATTTCTCTAATGAAAGAGATAGTATAAAGACATTAACAAATACAAGAATCAATGATTTGTATTTGAGAATGAGGGCTTTTTTAGAAGAAGCCGTTGAAGGTAATATTGCAGACTACTGTGATGATTCAGATGAAGCCATTTCGATTGCAAAAGAATTTAGAAAACATATCGGTAAGGGTCTTATCAATACCGATATTATGCGTTTCAAGTTCTATATTATATCGGATTCAATCCTGAGTAAACAAGTTAAAAGCCTTTCACAAGAAAACTTTCTTGATAGACCAGTCGAGTTAAATGTTTGGACTATAGAAAGACTATACCAAACATTCGCAAATAATGCAAGCGAGGTTATTGAATTTGACACAAGCGAATTTGGTTGTGATGGTATTCAATGCTTAAAAGCAGACCTTGGCTCGAGCACAAACTATGATGCATACCTTGGAATTGTTCCCGGAGAGTTTTTGGCAAACATCTACCTTAAATATGGGAGCAAACTACTCCAAGGAAATATCCGAGCTTTCCTTAGTGTTAGAGGCAATGTTAACAAAGGCATTAGGAATACTATAATAAATTCTCCAAGCAACTTTTTCACATACAATAATGGTATAGCAATTGTTGCTCGCTCAGTTTCTTTCTCTGCAGATGGTACAAAAATTGTGCATTTCAAAGACCCACAAATTATTAACGGTGGACAAACAACAGCATCTTTAGCAAATGCTATAATTAGGAAAGAGGCAAAAAATGGTATGGAAACCATTTTTGTCCCAATGAAACTAACTGTTCTGAATGTTGAAAATGATTTATCAGAGGAACAGTTAGATGCCTATAATGAAATAACTAAAACCATTTCGCAGTGTGCCAATAGCCAAAATGCCGTATCAGGTGCAGACTTCTTCTCCAACCACCCATATCACGTTATGATGGAAAAGTTGTCAAAGAAAGTATTAGCACCTCCTGTAGATGGTAATCCTTATCAAACAATATGGTTCTACGAACGTTCAAGAGGCAAATGGGAACAAGAGCAGATGAAATTGTCTCCGGCAGAAAGACGAAAATTCTGCGAAATGCACCCAAAGTCACAAGTGATTAAAAAAGAAAAACTTGCGAAGTGTCTTAATACTGTTGCAATGAACCCACATCAAGTTTGTCAAAGTTCAGCAATTAATTTTAGTAAATTTGCAGAGCAGATAGAAAAGATTTATTCTGAATCTCGAGACTCAATTAATGAGGAATACTTTAAAAAAGCTGTTTGCTCCGTTATCATGTTTGATAAACTTGATGGGCTTGTTAACAAGTCTGATTGGTACCCAAAGGGTGGTAACAAGGCTCAAATAGTTCCATACGCTATTGCCAAATTGATTTCCATAATTCCCAAAAACAAAGATTTGGATTGGAAAATGATTTGGCAAAGACAAACATTGTACCCACAATTGGCTACCGAATTATTAAGAATTAGCTATGTGGCACATAAATTCTTAATGGAACAAGCTAATGGTGGTATTGTACGCACTATATCACGTACAACTGGAACTTGGAATGCATTCCAAAATCTTCAGATTTCTTTATCCGATGAATTTGTTAGTTCGTTGATTTCTATTGAAGAATCCCGGAGTGAAGAGAAAGCAGCTAAACGCGAACATAGATTTAATGCACAACTTGATGCATCTGTTGAAATTTTCAAGTTAGGAGAAAGCTATTGGTATCGTGTTTATAAGGATTTAGAGAAAGAAGAACTTCTTTCTTATGGTGATCTAAATTTCATCTTGTCTATATCAAAGTATATTGGCAAGAACTCTTTACCTACTGCAGCCCAATGCAAACGTCTTGTTAAGATTGTTACAAAAGCAGAAGATGCAGGATATGTACTCCCTAATCAATAATAATTATGGTACCTGAATTTGAACATTTTATACTTCCAGTGCTTAAAATAGTGTCAGATTTTGGCACTATCACTCGTGCTGATGTCCGGAAATTAATATGTGACCATTTTAATTTTTCCGAGGAAGAGAAAAAAGAAACAACAAGAAGTGGCAAACGCACTAAATATGAGGATCGTTGCGAATGGGCTTTGACATATTTGAGACAGGCAAAATTGATAAGTTCGCCTGAAAGAGCTAAATATGACATAACTGAATCTGGAAAGCAATTACTTAACTCTGGGATTAAACTTGTTACAAGAGATTACCTGATTAACAACTACCCATCATTCAAGGAATTTGCTCTTGTTCGCAGACGTAAAAAGAAAGGTGAGAAACAATCTTCATCAAGCAAACAAACAGTTTATAATATTGATGAAGACCAAGCAAAACTTGATAGCCTCAAAGCTGCAATTGATGCCTTCAGAAATGCTGGCAGTGAGCCAACGGAAGAACAGCTAAAAATAGTCCAAGAACTTGAACTAAAGATTTCGAAGAAAAAATGTCAAGACATAATCTCTGCGTTATCTATTCTTGATCCTTCATTAGCTAATAATGCATCTATTGCACTAAAGTTTTGCAACAACACCATTGAAATTAAAGTTGCCTACACAACAGAGCCGTTTGATGCTTTTGAGGGAGAAACGTGCAAATCTATCACTTCTACAGAAAAGAATCAAAAGAGAACACGTCGCCCCAATCTAAATTTCTATACAATGGGACTTATAAGTGGCGATACTATCCACTTTAAAGATGATGAGTCTATTGAAGCTACCATTGTTAGTGAAAGTAAAGTCGAGTATCAAGGAAAGAAGTACTCTTTAACAGCATTAACGCAAGAGCTTAAAAACCTTGACCACGCAATTCAACCAACTGGAGAATGGCTTTTTGATGGGAGAAATCTAAAAGATTTATATAACGAGAATATTTCTTAAGGATGTATATGCGATATAAGTCTTGCAATTGTATTTTTTGTAATTGTAGCCATTCTGAAGACAATCCTATAACAAAAGACCACATACCGTCTTTGCGGAAAGGGCGATGCTGTTACAGATCTGGATACATCTTGAAGGTTCAATATATGGCAACATCGGTTACAACCGGAAAGAGGTGAATTGTTGGGTTTGTTAAAGATGATTTAAGCCGAGTGATGGGGATTTTGGGGAGGTGTAAATTTGCGGGCGAAACATTTCACGGATTCTGTGAGGCTCCCGGAGGTTTCAGCTTTAGCGCCTTGATATGATATTGAGGCTCTATACGCTTCAATAGTGTTTACCTGTGATTCGGGAGGTTCGCTGATGACAATTTCACGCAAGGTGAGATGTCTCACTCAGGAAATTAACCCAACTCAAGTATCCGGCGAGGAGTCAATGGCTCTCTTAGGACAACTATCAAATTTACAACAAGGAGTCGATGACTCACTCAGGAAATTAACCCAACTCAAGTATCCGGCGAGGTGTCAGTGACTCACTTAGGACAATTATCAAATTTACAACAAGGGAGTCGATGACTCTCTTTGAAAATCCAACTATTATGTGATCAATTAATCGCGTGGGAGTGAAGACTCCCCGTTAATACTAACTTTAATTTTTATTTAATATTATGTTAGAAACAAATTTTGATTCTTTGAAAAAGAAACCTGTCGCGATGATGACAGGTGAGGAGCTGGCAACGTTGGTTGCAGATGCCGTAGCTCCGACCGACGGTGATGCAACCACGGTAACTCAACTTGTGGCATCGCTGCCGAAGTATGTTTATGGCATCAAGGGCATTGCCGAGCTATTCGGCTGCAGTGTGCCGACGGCTAACCGCATCAAGCGCAGCGGTATCATCAATGACGCAATCACTCAAATCGGCAGGAAGATTATTGTAGATGCTGAGAAGGCGCTCATTCTTGCAGCAGGAAGCAAGTGTAATGATTCTAATTGACTTCGTCATGAATCAGTTTGATTACACGAAACCGGGCAGCCAGGCTGCTGCGGCTTCAACTACGCCTGTGAACGGAATGGCTTCTGCTGAGGTGAAGACCGTGAAGAAGCCTGGTGCAAAACGCAACAATGCTCGTGCTAACGAGCGCAAGAGGCTGCTTGCCATCAGGCAGTTTCTCGACGGACTGCAGCCGTATGAGGCCGATGCTCTGCGCATCAGCCTCAAGATTGCTGACGGTGCAATGTGCGCAAGCAATATGTCGGCCGACGACCGTCTTGCAATGAACCGCTACCTCAACTGCGGTATCCGCAAGGAGCAGAGTTCGGCGGAGCAGATCTTCTCGTTGCGGCTTGGCAGAGCTGTTGCACTATTGCAGTCGGCATCACAATACTGTGACAAGTCGCAGATGAACATACTGTACCAGGCAGTGACGGCACTTGCTGCAAACAATGCCGACATCGAAGATGCACGGGCGAAAATCAGCCGAGTTGCCGATACGAAAACCGGTGCAGGCACTAAGTGATGCAATGTTGCATGACGATGCGATGCAATAGCGATGACGATGTGATATGCGTTTGCACTTGTGAGTGTTGCACATCTTCACGCTGCGAATTGTCGGGGCATTGTACTTCCCTCTTTTCGGAGGAGATGGCGGTTGTTGCCAGACACATGCCACGATTGGAAAATATGCGGAAATGGCTCCCCTTATATCAATTCTGTGTCATCTTTCCGGAGAATCCGATATTGGCACCTGAGGAGATACGGTGGAATTGTGCCAGTGGGATATTATTATTTGCCACAAGATATGCCGAGGTATTACCTTCGCTCCGCTCTGTCCATACCGCGACCTTCCGATAGCCCCACTCCGCTGTGGTGCTGTGCCCCGATACTCGCAGGCTCGCATCTTGCTGTTTTTATTTAAACCCCCCAAAAGATAACATAATGAGAAACACCAACAAGAAATCCCGTGTGGTGGTGACAAAAGTCACTCCACAGGAACACGCCGAGATAGCCCGCGCCGCTGCCGACTGCGGAATCACCATGAGTGAATTTGTGCGTGCACGCTGCCTCGGTTATAGGCCGGCACGCCGACTGTTGCACTTTGAGAAGCAGCAACTCTCGCATCTCGAAGCTTGCCGCACCGATATGGTGCACTTTGCAAACGCTCTTGCTGCACTGTCGCGCGAGGAGAAGATGCAGCTGTTCCACCAACAGCCCTACATACTGCAATGGTACCTGAATGTAGCCCGCATAACAAATGCAGTCACCGAATACATACAGCATGTGCAGCAACGCAACATCTATCCTGCAAAGATTCGTCTGACCGATAATACTTCACCACAATGATAGCAATAGCACACTGCGTAAAGCAAGGCATCAACACCCTGCGATACATATCGGGTGAAGACACCACGCGCAAGCACCGCCCCGACCTCATTCACCGCATTGCCGACTTCTTCCTACCGCGCGATGCCGATGCTATGGGTATCTGGCTAAAGATGAATGCTGCTGCATGCAACCACCCGAAGCTGAAGGCATCACTCATCAACATCAAGCTGTGTCCGCCACAGCAATACACCAGTCACTTCACGCAAGCCGACTGGGAGCAGTTATGGATTGACTTCGCACGCGAGTTCGACGCCATAGAGATGCGCGATGCAAACGGTAAGGTATTCTCTCCGCGAACCAATATCAGCAACAGTATGGCTACTGTGTGGCTGCACTGCGACTCGAAGAGCGGGATACCGCATCTGCACATTGCCGTGAGCCGTGTAGATGAGAACGACTGCGTCAGCAACGACCACCGCATCGACCTGCGTGCACAGCAGGCAGCACAGATTGTGGCACGCCGACGCGGCTGGATCACTGCAAAGGATGTGCGCCGGGAGATCATAAGCGCCATCAGTGCCGACTGCCTGTCGGTGCTGAAGCAAATGCCGCAATGGTCGTGGCAACTCTACGTCAGCCTGTTGCAGTCAAAAGGCTATGAGGTGAAACTCCGACGTAATGCCGAAGGCATGGTGAAGGGCTACACCATACGCAAAGGCAACAGCATCTACAAGGCATCGGAACTCGGCATAGGGCGCAAACTCAACGCATCACGAATCTACCACACGTGGCAGACGTTGCACACATCAAGTGAGGAAACAGAACATCGGGGGTCTGTGCCGGCTGGTGTTCACAAGCCGTCGGTCGGTGCGCATGTACCGATGCCGCAGCGATACGACGACTATCGCGACTACCGTCAAGGCAGAGTGCGGACCGACATCGAGGTGAACGGACAGAAGCTGCAACGCTTCATTCCGCGCGATGTCATTGCACTGCTCAACGATGAGTTTGACTACCGTAGCGTTGCCAACTGGCAGCCGCTCACTAACCTTGCATTAGCACTGTTCACTATGGTGGTGCAACCCGACGTCGCGCCGACAGTGGGCGGTGGCGGAAACACAAACGACCTGAAGTGGGGTCGTGACCCTCGCGAGGACGAGCTTGAATGGGCGCGTCGTTGCGCACGCGAAGCACGCCGGCAAATTCCTCTGCAGCACAGATCCTCACGCCGAAGATAATCATTTTGTCTAACCCCTAAAATAATATTTGATCCATGCGCAATACCGACGCTGAAAAGATTTCCGCAATGATTGAAGACTATTCTACGCTTCAGCAATGCAATCAAATCATTGGTGAACTAAAGAATCGCTCCGAACAGTTGGAGGAAGTATCAAGGGAAATTGGGGCAAGCTGCACTACGCTCGCCCCAAGTCTCGACCGTCTTGACACAGTCAATCAGGAGATGGCAAAGAATCTGCAATTCCTGTCGGTGGCTATGACCCGACTAAGCGGCTTAGCCGGCGACATCATGGAGGCTCTTCCGCAGATGAAGCTGTCAGTTCCAGCCGAAAGCAAGGCTGAGCTGAAACAAATATGCACCGAGATGGCAGAGACAACCGCTAACGCGATTAAGTTCGAAATAAGGGAAGCGCTTCGCGACGAAGGGTCTTCGCTGAAGCAGCTTCTGTGTGATGTGCGCAAGCACACCTGCGGCATTCGCCTCTCCTACCGCTCATTCTACTGCTTATTTGCGACATTCCTGGTGCTGGTGGCATTCTTCGCTGCCACCGTTCTGATAAACTACCAATTCTTGCGCTTCCCCATTCTGAGCACCGCCATCGAGGGCGCAATTCTCCTCACCGCCCTCATCATCGCGCTGATTTGCTATTTTATCAACTAAACCGGCGACTCGTAACTATTCTCGTTCTTCTCAGCACATTACAGTGCCCGGATTGCTTCAATCGGCGTATGCTTTAGGTGAAGCTCATATTTGGAGAAAGCGGCGACACTCCCCTATCTTGAAGATTAGCCCCTGCCACAAATCGCTCAGCATAGGCTAATCTTTCTTTTTTGGATTGTGAAATAGCCTCCATAGCGACATAAAAAATCTTAAAAAGCAGAAATCGGGAGAATTTTCCCGATTTTGTGAAGTAGCGGATAGTGTGCTAAACAGACTTTTTCTGTAACGAAAGAGGTATTTCAGAGAAGAGTTCGCAAGTTGTTCGCAAGTATTTTCACGAGAGAGGGGTTTGTTGCCCCAAAATAAAGCGACCAATAGAGTTAATTATTGTTAAGGCAGCGATTGCGCTTAATAGTGGGGTTTAGATATATTATGAGTCGGTTTTGGGCATTCCGTAACGCTAAACTGGTGGCGGAAGTGTGGCAGAGGCGTTTTTTGCTTAGGTTCGATTTGGACCAGAAAATGTGTGTGAGGCTCAGTGAAAATCAAGGAGATTTATGGCGTAAATTTCGAGTTTGTTTACGCATTGTTTTCAGAATGGGGTTCCATGTATGAAAAAAGCACTTACGGAAACTACCGTAAGTGCTTGATTTTCAGTGGGTGGGCGCTGACGGATTCGAACCGCCGACCCTCTGCTTGTAAGGCAGACGCTCTGAACCAGCTGAGCTAAGCGCCCAAAGGCTTTTGCTGTGGGAATTGGAAGACTCTTGCTTCTTCCAGCCTCTCTCGCGAGGTATTTGAAAGATTCTTTCAGCCTCTCTCGTGAGGTGTTTCCCTCGAAAAGCGATGCAAAGGTAGAAAGTTTTTTTGAATTGTGCAAATGTTTCGCCAAAAAATTTCATTTTTTCTTGAAAAA
>CALZFJ010000025.1 GCA_945645715.1 uncultured Prevotellaceae bacterium
TATCTGTATCTCGGCAATGTGACAGCCAACAAGAATGTGGGTGCCGGTGCTTCCAACTACTCAATGATCTCAGGCTTCGGCAAGATTAACTACACTTGGGACGAGAAATACCTTGCTTCGTTCACCCTGCGCCGCGATGCTTCGTCGCGCCTTTCGAAGGATCACAACTACGACTGGTTCCCATCGTTCTCGGCAGGATGGCGTATATCTAATGAGAAGTTCATGCAGAACACCCGCTCTTGGCTCAACGAACTCAAGATTCGTCGTTCGTGGGGTATCAACGGTAACGACCTTATCGACAATGAGGCATTCTATGCCAAGTATCTCATGAGCCTCGACCGTGGTTCATACAACATGAACGGTGATGGCAACACACTCTCGCCGGGTGCCTACCGCATTCGTACTACCAACCCCGACCTCAAGTGGGAGAAGACTTATCAGACTAACGTCGGCGTGGATGCATCGTTGCTCAACAACCGACTCACCGTTTCGCTCGACTACTTCTTCAAGGAGACCAAGGACATGCTCGTAGAGAAGCCCTATATCGCAACAATCGGTGAGGGTGGCTACTGCTGGTACAATGGTGGTGAGATGACCAACAAGGGTTTTGAAGGTCAGATCAACTGGCGTAGCAAAGCCGGAAAGGACTTCAACTATGAGGTTGGCTTCAATTTCACTGTTCAGAAGAATGAAGTTACTGCACTTCTCGACGACATTAAGTACACTTACGGTGGCGGTTATGGCAACCTCTCGCTCGTGGGTCAGTCGCTCGGATCATGGATGGGCTTCAAGACCGACGGCGTGTTCCACAGCCAGGAGGAAGTTGATAAATACAAGAGCGACTATCAGGTTGAGTTCGGTCAGCCCGGCGTAGGTCGTATCAAATATGTCGATGCCAATGGCGACGGCAAGATCAACTACAACGACCGCACTTGGCTTGGCTGCGACCTTCCTAAGGTTCAGCTCGGCATTAACCTCGGCGCAAACTGGCGCGGCTTCGACCTGAGCATGTTCTTCAGCTCTATCATTCGTGATGCCTTCAACAACTCGAAGTATTACACCGACCTCTTCCAGTGCTGGAACGGAAACCACGGCATACGCTTGCTCACTGCAGCCAAGGCCTACGAGAACTTCCTCACCACAGGCTACTACGACTGCGACACTCCGGCTCCAACTACCGATAATGGCAACAATGAGCACGAGGTTTCAGAGTTCCACCTCGAAGATGGCTCTTTCCTCCGCCTCAAGACTCTCTCGCTTGGCTACACCCTGCCTGCCAACGTAATGAGCAAGCTCCACCTGAGCGATGCCCGCGTTTATTTCCAGGCACAGAATGTGTTCACTATTACCAGCTACACCGGTGCTGACCCCGAAGGTCTCGGCTATCCCTACGCTATGCCTCGTCAGTACACCTTTGGTATCCAATTCGGTTTCTAATCACAATTTCGTCAATTTTATTAATAACTTTAGATTACAATGAAACTACGTAATATATTTCTTACAATCTCTTGCACAGCCCTTCTGGCTGCCTGCAGCGACGACTTTCTGGAGAACAAGCCCCAAGGCAGCCTCTCTGATGGTGTGATGACCTCGAGCGATGCCATCGACCTCCTTGTAAACTCCGCCTATGAGGGTCTCGCAGGATTCACCAATGAGCAAGGCGACCCTTGGGTAAGACCTACTACAAACTGGAGCTATGGCGAAGTTCGCGCCGACAACGCCTATAAAGGCGGTGGCGGTGAGGGCGACCTCTGGGATTTTCATGCAATGGAAACTTTCCAGGTTCAGTCGAACAACGGCAATATCGACGGAAAGTGGTTTAACCTCTACAGCCTCATCTCACGCTGCAACGCTGCTCTGCGCGTGCTCAATGCAGCCGATGAGAACCAGGTGGCAGTGAAGGCTTCGCGTATCGCCGAGATGAAGGTGCTCCGCGCACACTTCTACTTTGAACTGGTGCGTATGTTCAATCAGATTCCCTACATCGACGAAAATCTTCCTACCACAGAATATGTGAATGTGCGCAACGATGAGTTCACTCGCGACGAGCTTCTCGGAAAGATTGCAAAGGAACTTACTGATGCTGCCGAGAGCCTTCCTGAGCGTCAGGCAGAGGTGGGACGTATCAACAAGAACATCGCTCTTGCCTATGCTGCAAAAGTGAAGCTCTATCAGGCATACAAAGAGGATCCCAAGACTCACGCCGTGACTGAAACCGACAAGAGCCTTCTTCGCGAAGTGGTTTCGCTCATCGACAAGGTGCAGGGCTACGACCTCCTCGACGATTTCCAGCAGCTCGACCTCATTGCCTATGAGAACGGCGTGGAATCGGTTTGGGCAATCCAGTACTCTATGAACGACGGTTCGGAGAGCGCAGGTCGCGTGAACTGGAGCAACCTCCTCAACTCTCCCGGTGGCAACAGCCCCTACCATGGTGATGGATTCTTCCTCCCCTCGCAGGATCTTATCAACGCATATCAGACCGACGAGAATGGACTCCCGGTATTCGACTACCAGTCGCGCCCCGACTATGGAGTGGTTACTTTCATCGACGATGAGCACCAGACTCTCAGCAACACTGAGCCTAATGTGGATCCACGCCTCGACTTCGTGACAGGCCGACCCACCATCACTTGGAAGACATGGACTAACACGCCTTGCCAGTCGTGGGTACGCGACCGCGGAGTATATGGTCACAATTGCGCTAAGCGTTTCTGGGTTTCGCCTGAGTCGAGTGATATGTTCCCGGGCTGGCCTTGGGGAGCATCGCACCTCAACTGGCAGATCATCCGCTACGCCGACCTCCTGCTCTACAAGGCTGAGGCTCTCATAGAGCTTGGCGAGGATCTCAACACTGCCCGCGAGCTTATCAACCGTGTACGTACACGTGCCATGAACAGTGCCTATGTGAAGGACTTCAACGACCCATCGAAGAACGCTGCCAACTATAAGATTGGACTCTATCCTGCCACAGGCTGGAATCAGGAGTATGCACGCAAGGCACTCCGCACCGAGATGCGCCTCGAGAAGGCTCTTGAGGGTGAGCGTTACTTCGACCTCGTACGCTGGGGCATCGCCAAGCAGGTTATGACTGCCTACTTCAACGCTGAGAAGGATAATCGCATCTACTACAAAGATGCCACTTTCGACGCAGGCGAGGAGTATTTCCCAATCCCGGTGGCTCAATACAACTTCTCGGGTGGCATCTATGTTCAGAACCCCGGTTATCCCGCATTCAATTAAGCGAACCATATATAACCATTATTTTCTCTTCATGTAGTTTTTAAGGAAAAAAAGATTGTTTTTAGGTTTTATTGGGTATTTTGATGTTTTCAGATTTTTCCTTCAATTAAGTGTAAAAAAGGTTGCTTTATTGGTATTCACAACGCTTGCAAAGCAACCTTTTTTATACTTTCTACCAAAACTGTTATTTGATGAAACGCTATTTTATCATATCACTGTTGTCGCTTCTCCCGGCTCTGCAGGTTCTGTCGCAGGAACTCTACACCGAGAAGTACCGCCCGCAATATCACTACACTCCGGCAAGCCGCTGGATTGGTGACCCCTGTGGTCTTATGAAGCACAATGGAAAATACTTGGCCTATTGCTGGGGCGCCGCCGAATCGACCGACCTCGTGCACTGGACTGAACTCAACGACAATGCCATTACGAATTTACCCAAGGACATTGCTCCTTTCACCGGTAGCGTGGTAATCGACCGCAATAACACCGCCGGATATGGCAAAAATGCCGCTATCGCCGCTTTCACTTCTTTCGATAAAGAATCGAAGAAGCAATCTCAATCAATTGCATTCAGCCTCAATGGCGGCACTACATTCTGCTACTACGACCTCAACCCCGTGCTCGACATCTGGAGCACAGAGTTCCGCGACCCTACCGTAATTTGGGACTACAAAAACAACCGATGGGTGATGCTCGTGGCAAAGGCTCTCGAAAAAAAAGTGGCTTTCTATCAGTCGCCCGACCTCAAGCACTGGACCTGGCTCAGCGATTTCGGTCCGATGGGCGACTCAGAGCGTTCCTGGGAGTGCCCCGACATGTTCCAAGTGTGCGTAGATGGAAACCCCAACGTGAAAAAGTGGGTGCTCCTCATCTCAATAAACTGGGCTCGTGAGCAATACTTCGTTGGCGACTTCAATGGCATTACCTTTGTCCCCGACCAGCCCAATGCCGAGCCTCTATATGTGGACCACGGTCTCGACTACTACGCCTCGCGTGTGTTCCAGAACTTTGATGCCGACACTCACCGTGTTTTCACCCTTGGCTGGGTAAACACATGGGACTATGCAAACACCGCACCTTCTACTTGGGGCAAGGGCATTTGGTCGCTACCTCGCGAATACACGCTGCGCACCACATCACAGGGGCTGAGGCTCTATCAAAGCCCGTGCGAGGCTCTGCAGTCGCTTCGTGGCACAAAATACTCAGCAACACTCCGAGTGAAGCCCGGTAAATCACCTCTCCGCGAAATATCGAAGATGACCAATACCTACGAGCTTCTCGCTGAAATAACACCAGCCGCCGACAACGACGACGTGGTTGGGTTCCACTTCTGCGAAGCCGCCGGCCGCAAAGTGGTGGTGAGCTACGACACAGCTTCGGGCACGCTGCTCATCGACCGCACTAACTCCACCGATGCGCAGATTCCCAAGTTCAGCCGCATTGCTCAGCACAAGGTGAGGACAATAGATGGCACACTCAAGCTGCACATCTTTGTGGATAAATCTACAATTGAAATATTCGCTAATGACGGCGAGGACGTTTTTACTCTTCTCACCTTTGCCGACACCGAGCAGAATGCCGCAAGCATTTTCTCACTCACCGGCAAGACGAAAGTGAAGCTCACCGCTTGGCCACTGAAATCAATATGGCAATAGCACCGCTCAAGCAATAGTAATCATCAATGGGCTATTGATTGACGTTAAGCGTAACGAAGCATTTCGGTTTTGCACAATTGATTTTAAATCCGACAAATATATTAAGGTAAAATATAGGTTGTTTTATTAGTTTTTGTTTTAGTTCAAAAGAGTACACACCGGTGGCACGTGAGCGTATCCGGGATGTACTCTTTTTTCTTGCGCTATGAGGTGCTTACTCAGGCTATTTCTCGCGTTTCAACTCCTCGATTTTGTGGGGCGGTGGTGCCGGTGGAATAAAAAATTAGCCGGGACTCGCGGGGAGCACCGGCAGGTATGAGTTGCACACATGGTGTGCGCCAAAAAGGAAGGAATCACTTGGTGATTACTTCGATACAGAATCAGAAACAGTCAAGCTGTAACGACCTTTTGCACGACGACGAGCCAACACCTTGCGGCCATCAGCAGTCTTCATTCTTTGACGGAAACCATGCTTGTTTGCTTTCTTTCTGTTGGAAGGTTGGAATGTTCTTTTCATTGCCTTTTATGTTTAATTTATATTTATTATCAATTTCGAGTTGCAAAAGTAGCCATTATTTTTGAAATAACCAAAGATAGAGCGATTTTTGCGTGAAACTTTTGTATTTTTTGGCAATTTCCATTAATTTTGCACCATAATTCGGAGAAAAACAATTCTATAATTAATAATACAGCTCAAAAATCAAATTTATGATTAACGCTCAAGACATTAAAATCGGAACTTGCATCCGCATGGACAACAGCCTCTACTTCTGCATCGACTTCCTCCATGTGAAGCCGGGCAAGGGTAACACTTTCATGCGCACCAAACTGAAGAACGTGGTTGATGGCCGCGTGCTTGAACGCCGCTTCAACATTGGCGAGAAACTCGAAGACGTTCGCGTGGAGCGTCGTCCTTATCAGTTCCTCTATACTGAGGGTAGTGACGACATCTTCATGAACAATGAGACATTCGAGCAGATTCCTATCGCCAAGGATCTCGTTACAGGTAGCGAATTTATGAAGGAGGGCGACACTGTGGAAGTTGTGAGCGATGCTTCGACCGACACTATCCTTTTTGCAGAAATGCCTATCAAGACTGTGCTCAAGATCACTTACACTGAGCCGGGCATCAAGGGCGACACTGCAACCAACACACTCAAGCCTGCTACTGTGGAGACCGGTGCAACAGTGCGTGTGCCTCTCTTTATCAACGAGGGCGAGCTTATCGAGGTGGATACTCGCGATGGCTCTTACGTGGGTCGTGTGAAAGCTTAATGCAAGTAGAATAAGGCATTTTAAAATCAGCGAGCGCGGTGTTTCTGTGAAATGCCGCGCTTTTTGATTTTTCAGGGCTTGAAATACTTTCATTTTGCTATAGAATAGTGGTGCTTTCGAGCCAATTTCAAGCCAAAATGCTTTTTTTTGGATTTTTGCAAAAAATCGCTTCAAATATAGTGCATATAAAAAAATTTATTTCTAAATTAGCACTCGTAAAACAACTGATTTAAGTGCTGCCGCACTATGGCAGCAATAACACTAAACGATTAAAGCTATGATAGTAGGAATCCCTAAAGAAATCAAAAACAACGAGAACCGCGTTGGTATGACACCGGCTGGTGTTGCCGAACTCGTGAAACGTGGACACACAGTCTATGTGCAGCACACCGCAGGCGAAGGCTCGGGTTTTGCCGATGCCGACTATGAAGCTGTGGGTGCTAAGATTCTTCCAACGATTGCCGACGTGTATGCCATCGCCGAGATGATTGTGAAGGTGAAAGAGCCGATAGAACCCGAGTATGCACTTATCAAGGAGGGGCAACTGCTCTTCACTTATTTCCATTTTGCATCGGATAAGGAGCTTACTGATGCTATGATAAAGAGCAAGGCCGTGTGTCTTGCCTACGAAACCGTTGAGCTTCCCGACCGCTCACTGCCGTTGCTGATACCTATGAGTGAGGTGGCAGGCCGTATGTCGATACAAGAGGGTATGCGTTTCCTTGAGAAGCCACAGCTTGGCAAGGGAATCCTGCTTGGCGGTGTCCCGGGAGTGAAGCCGGCGCGTGTGCTGGTGATAGGAGCCGGAACTGTGGGAACTAATGCTGCAATCATAGCTGCCGGAACGGGAGCTGAGGTGACAATTGTGGATATCAACCTCAAGCGTCTCCGCTATCTTGCCGATGTGCTGCCGAAGAACGTGAAGACGCTCTACTCGTCGGAGCACAACATTCGTGCCGAGTTGCCGACAACCGACCTCGTTATCGGTTCGGTGCTTGTGCCGGGCGACAAGACTCCGCACCTTATCAACCGCGATATGCTCAAACTGATGAAGCCGGGAACGGTGCTCGTAGATGTTGCAATCGACCAGGGCGGTTGCTTTGAGACATCGCACGCTACATCGCACTCCGACCCAGTGTATGTGGTAGATGGCATCGTGCACTATGCTGTGGCTAATATCCCGGGAGCAGTGCCGTTCACATCGACACTTGCGCTCACCAATGCTACGTTGCCTTACGCCATCGCACTTGCCGGCAAGGGCTGGAAGAAGGCTTGCAAAGACGATGCAGCTCTTGCAAAGGGCTTGAATGTGGTGGAAGGAAAGGTCACATTCAAGGCTGTAGCCGACGTGTGGGGACTTCCCTACGAGCCGGTTGAACTATAAATTAGGCACATTTAATCACGCATATTTAAGGATTTGATTAACCTTTAGTACCAGTATTGGGAGGGCAAGATGGAGACAGCCATCAAAGTCCTCCCAATTTTTTTTCATTTGCCGGGGGCTTCTTTTGTGCTGTCGAAAAGAAGGCTTAGGGATAATATAATGCCAAAAGGGGTAATCGTATTGTTTGTAATGTTGCATAATTGTGAAATTATGCGTAATTTTAGGGTGATATAACTTCAAGCATTCATTAACATAAACGATAAGATGAAACTGAGAAAAAACATTTGCCGCCGATGCAGCGTGGCACTTGCGTTTGCTGCTATATTGTGGTGCAGCTGCGTAGCGTCGGCGCTTACGCTCGATGAGTGCCAGCAACTTGCTGCCGGAAATTATCCGCTGTTGAAACGATACGACCTCATTCGTGCTACTACCGACTACACCGTGAGCAACGCCTCGAAAGGCTATTTGCCACAAATCACCGTTGGGGCACAAGCCACACTGCAGAGCGATGTGATGGCTCTGCCCGATGCGATGAACGCAATGCTTGCAGCCTCAGGTGCCGAAGTGAAGGGGCTGAAGAAGGACCAGTATCGCGTGTCGGTCGATGTGAACCAGGTAATCTACGATGGTGGAAATATCAAGTCGGCAAAGCAAGTGGCAGAAGCTGAGGGCGAAGTGCGCAGCCGCCGGAATGATGTGGAAATCTATGCCCTTCGCGACCGTGTGAATAATTTATTCTTTGGTATTCTTATCACCGATGAGCAGCTTGGACTTAATCGCGAGATGCAGGCACTTCTCAGCGACAATTGCCGCAAACTCGAGGCAATGGTGGCAGGCGGAGTGGCTATGCAGAGCGACGCAGATGCCGTGCGGGCAGAGTATCTGAGCACAGTGCAACAATATGCCGAGATTGAGTCGGTGCGCCGAAGCTACTGCTCGATGCTCGAAATATTCATAGGGAACCCCATTGATACAGCCCTTGAAAAGCCCGAAGTAGAGGAGCCATTGTCGGCAGAGAACAACCGACCCGAATTGCGGCTGTTTGATGCACATACGGCACAGCTTCGCGCCCGGATGGGCAGCATCGATGCCGGAGTGCGACCGCGCCTCAGCCTCTTCGCGCAAGGCTACTATGGCTATCCGGGGCTGAACACATTTGAGGATATGATGGAGCATCGATGGACTCTGAATGGCATTGTGGGCGTGCGCCTCAGCTGGAACATTGGCAACTTCTACACCCGGCGTAACGACAAGAACCGCCTTGCGGTGGCAATGAATGAGGTGGATAATTCACGCGAATTGTTTCTTTTCAACAATCGGCTTCAGTCGGCTGAAGAACGCTCAAATATCGACCGTTACCGCACCATAATGAAGCACGACGACGATATAATTGCGCTGCGCACTTCGGTGAGACAGTCGGCTGAGTCGAAGCTCGAACATGGCATTATCGACGTGAATGAGCTGTTGCAGGAGATTACGCGCGAGAATACGGCGAAAATCAACCGCTCGACACACGAGATTGAGCTGCTAAAGAGTATCGCCGAACTGAAAAATACTCTTAACAGATAAAAAATCACTTTACTGCTGAAGCTTGAATCTCAATTAACCAACGAACAAATATAAAACAGTAACAATATGAAGACCAAGAATTTATTATTCGCACTATTGCTGCCGGCAATCACTGCGTGCGGACCGAAAGAGGCTGAATATGATGCCTCGGGTGTGTGGGAGTGCACCGAGGTGATAGTGTCGGCAAAGGCTACCGGCGAAATCCTTTCGCTCGACGTGGAAGAGGGGCAGACGGTGACTCGCGGCGAGCAGCTTGGAGTGATCGACACCCTGCAGCTTGCGCTGAAAGACCGTCAGCTTGGAGCTTCGCTCCGTGCTACCGAAAGCCGTCGCCTCGACGAGAACCGCCAAGTGGCATCAATCAGCCAGCAAATTGCCAACCTTCAGCGCGAAAAGAAGCGCTATGAGGAGTTGCTCAGTGCAAAGGCTGCTACGCAGAAGCAGGTAGATGACATCAACTATCAGATTGAGGTGCTTCAGCGTCAGCTCGATGCCACGCGCGAACAGATAGGCAGCAGCAACACCACTCTGGGCAACGAAGGCACCGGCATTGAGGCACAGCGTGCGCAGATAGCCGACAACATTCGTAATTCCATAATCGTTAGTCCCATCGATGGCACTGTGCTTGCCAAGTATGCCGAGCCGGGCGAGTTTGCTACTCCGGGACGTGCGTTGCTGAAGGTGGCAGATGTGCGCACCATGAAACTGCGGGCATATATCACTGCCGACCAGCTTACCGGGCTGAAAATAGGGCAGAAGGTGCGAGCGTTTGCCGACAATGGCAAGGACGGTCGCAAGGAGTATGCCGGCGTGGTGTCGTGGATAAGCGACAAGGCAGAATTTACGCCCAAGACAATCCAGACGCGCGACGAGCGAGCCAATCTTGTGTATGCCATCAAAGTTGAGGTGCAGAACGATGGTTTGATAAAGCGCGGAATGTATGGCGATCTTCGCTTCACTGAATAATAACGCTACATTATGGCAATAGTATCGGCACAGAATATCACCAAAAGCTACCGCAAAGTGAAGGCACTGCGGGGTGTGAGCTTTGATGTGGAGGAAGGCGAAATATTCGGACTAATCGGACCCGACGGAGCCGGAAAGACGTCGCTCTTCCGCATTCTCACCACACTGCTGCTCGCCGATTCAGGCACGGCTACCGTCGATGGGCTTGATGTGGTGCGCAACTACAAGGCTATTCGCCGCCGCATAGGCTATATGCCCGGGCGTTTCTCGCTCTATTCCGACTTGTCGGTTGAGGAGAATCTGGAGTTTTTCGCCACCATCTTCGGCACCACTATCAAGGAGAACTATCACCTTGTGGAGGACATCTACAAGCAGATAGAGCCATTCAGCGAGCGCAAGGCAGGGAAGCTGTCGGGAGGAATGAAGCAGAAGCTGGCACTTTCGTGTGCGCTGATTCATGCACCACGAGTGCTGTTTCTCGATGAGCCTACCACGGGAGTCGATCCTGTGTCGCGCAAGGAGTTCTGGGAGATGCTGAAGAAGCTGAAGCGCGAGCACGGCATCACCGTGGTGGTGAGTACACCCTATATGGACGAGGCTATGCAGTGCGACCGCATTGCACTCATTCAAGACGGGGCTTTCATGCGCATCGACACACCCCAAGGCATTATCGCCGCCTACGACCGCACGCTGTGGGCAGTGAGCAGCAACGATATGCACCGCCTGCTCCACGACCTTCGCGAGTGCCGGGGCATCGACACGGCATTTTCATTCGGAGAGTCGTTACACGTGACGGTGGGCGCGGAGCTTGCTCCGGCTGATTTGGAGGCTTTTCTCACGGGGCGCGGACATGGCGCGGTGAAGGTGGAGCCGGTGGAGGCATCGATTGAAGACTGCTTCATGGCACTTATGCAGACGCACATAGAATCATAAAGTGAAAACGATTATGAAAGATAACTATGTGATAGAAGCCGATGGGCTTACGAAGCAGTTTGGCTCATTTGTAGCCACTGACCACATCACCTTTAAGGTGCGTGAGGGCGAGATTTTCGGCTTCCTTGGAGCCAACGGAGCGGGAAAGACCACGGCAATGCGTATGCTGTGCGGACTGAGCCGCCCCACCGACGGCCGGGCGCGTGTGGCAGGTTTTGATGTGTATCGTGAGGCGGAGCAGGTGAAGCGCAACATAGGCTATATGAGTCAGAAGTTCTCGCTCTACGACGACCTTACGGTGTATGAGAACCTGCGGCTTTTTGGCGGCATCTACGGAATGAATGTGAAGACGATAAATGCGCGTTGCGACCGCCTGCTCGGCGAGCTGGGAATGACAGCAGAGCGCAACACGCGCGTGGCATCGCTGCCGCTCGGCTGGAAGCAGAAACTTGCATTCTCGCTCAGCATTTTCCACGAGCCGAAGATAGTGTTTCTCGATGAGCCTACCGGTGGGGTAGATCCGGTGACGCGCCGGCAATTCTGGGAACTGATTTACCGCGCTGCCGACCGTGGCATCACAGTGTTTGTCACCACCCATTATATGGACGAAGCCGAATACTGCGACCGAGTGTCGATTATGGTAGATGGGAAAATCCGAGCTCTCGACTCGCCTAAGGAGCTGAAGCGGCAGTTTGGCGTTGATAGCATGTACGATGTGTTTCTGCGCTTGGCACGCACTGCGAAGCGAACATATATTTATATTAAATTGTTGAAAATGAAGCGATTCCTATCATTTGTCCGCAAGGAGTTCTATCATATTTTCCGCGACAAGCGCACTATGCTCATTCTGCTTGTGATGCCTGTGGTGATGATTATCCTCTTTGGCTACGCCATCACCAACGAGGTGAAAAACACCCGTGTGGCGATTCTCGATAACTCGCACGATGAGATAACCACCCAAATACGCGAGCATTTTGCCAACAATGCCTATTTCCGTGTGGTGACTGAGGTTGCCAATGCCGATGAGGCGCAGAAGCTGTTTTTAGAGAACAAAATCGACCTGATGGTGGCATTCAGCGACAATTTCGGCGAGGAGATGCGTCACTCAGGCACTGCACAGGTTCAGTTGCTTGCCGACGGCTCTGAGCCTAACCAGGCATCGGTGCGCGTGGGCTATGCGCAGAATGTACTTGTGGCTTTCGCTCAGGAGCAGGCCGAGAAGATGGGTGTGCAGCAGGAGTTGCAGATAGAGCCGGTGATAAGAATGCTCTACAATCCGCAGAGCAAGGCTGAATACAACTTTGTGCCAGGAGATCGGAAGA
>CALZFJ010000026.1 GCA_945645715.1 uncultured Prevotellaceae bacterium
CAGGTTTGGATAAGTGCGGCAAAGACCAGTGGGACGAACAGCCTCATGTCCATTAACCATAATCTTGTGCTTGGCAGCCTCAGTGATGGCATAGAGATAGTGGTTGTTGAGCCACTGTCCGTAGTGGTGCTCGCCGCGCGGTACGATATTGCCCACATAGCCGCTCTTCACCGAGTTGTAGCCATATTTGTTCATGAGCTGATATGCAGCTTCCATATGTCGCTCATAGTTGCGTACCGACGACGAAGTCTCGTGGTGCATCATCAGGCGAACGCCCTTAGAGTGTGCATAGTCGTTGAGTGCCTTAATGTCGAAATCGGGATACGGTGTCACGAAATCAAACACATAGTCCTTAGTGTTGCCAAACCAGTCTTCCCATCCGATGTTCCAGCCCTCTACAAGCACCTGGTCAAATCCGTGAAGGGCGGCAAAGTCTATAAACTTGCGCACATTCTCATTGGTAGCACCATGACGTCCGTGTGGCTTGAGTTTGCTGTAGTCATCCTTGCCGAGCTGAACTGAGGGAAGCTCCGCTGTGTATGACCAATCTTTTGCACCTGTAATCATCTCCCACCATACACCTACATATTTTACCGGCTTAATCCATGATGTATCGGCATATTTGCAAGGCTCATTGAGGTTAAGGATAAGTTTCTGTGCAAGCATATCGCGGGCATCGTCGCTCACCTTCACTGTGCGCCAAGGAGTGTTGCAAGGAGCTTGGCAGTGTGCCATATTGCCCTGGGCATCAGGTGTAAGCCACGATGTGAAAATCAGGTTCTTGTCGTCAAGTTCAAGGTGCATGCACGAGTAATCAACGAGGGCAGCCTCATGGATATTAATATAGAGTCCATCGGCTGTCTTGAGCTGAAGCGAAGTCTGCACGCCTGTTGGCGAGAATTGGGTCTGCGATGCATTTCCACAAATGGCATCTTGCATGAGACCACGAATCTCAGTGAGTTTCGACTCGGTATAGTCATACTCCTGAGTGTCGAAGTCACCTGCTATCCACCATGCTGTGTGGTCGCCTGTCATAGCAAACTGGGTTTTCTCCTGCTTCACTACGAAATACACGAGATTCTTCTGCTGTGGGAATTCATAGCGGAAGCCTACTCCATAGTCATATACACGGAAGCGAAGGTTCATCAGTCGGTCGGTCGATGGCTGCTTCAGCTCCACAAGAAGCTCGTTGTAGTTGTTACGGATTGTCTTTGTTTCGCCCCACACGGGAGTCCATGTCTCATCAAACGAAGAAGTAGATGTCTTAACCACCTCAAAGCCGTTCATCAAGTCATTTGCTCCATTGAGTTCCAGACCAAGAGTACTTGGCTTGATAACCTCCACACCTTTGTATTTCACTTCATAGGTGGGAACTCCGTTTCCTGTTAAAGAAAAATCAACTGTCACCTTGCCTTCGGGAGACTCAATTCCCACTGCTTGTGACATAAGGGCTGAAAGCAACAACGCACAGCCAAAAATTAATTTCTTCATGTATTGTTTATGTTTTAGTTATTTAATAAATGAATTTCCAGGGTAATTGTGTAGGTGCATAAGCCTATAGCATAAAAGGCAAAATACAACCCCAAAATTACCAAAAAAAAAGGACGCGACAAAAAATTATTCAAAATTTATAATTTATTGAAATCTTTTGTCGCGTCCCAACCAATTTGTAAAACCTAACTAATCTTTTTGTCGTACAATTATGTGACTATCGAAGCCTAATGTTTATTTGCTTAGTCTCACCACTTTGCAAGCATGTGCGGGTAGCGTAACACTGAGTGCATCATCCTCGCCCTCGTCATTATGTTGCCACAAGTCGCGCACTTTCATCTTGCCCGAAATGCCAATGTCAGAGAGATTTAAGTTGTAGCTCACTTGCTTTGCATCACGATTGAAGAAAGCTACTACATAATCACCGTTGCTCATCTGGCCATACCAGATGCGGTTCTTAGAGTCGATAAGGCTTGGCGAAAGTGGCTGACCCACAAAGCCATCTTTATTGAGCGCAAGTAATTCCTCATTCTGATAGAACTTCAGGTTGTCGCCCATGGTGTTTGGCATATCGGCAACTGCAATCGGGCCGCCTGCCATAAGTTGCATGGTTATCACCGACTGCTTCTCCGAATCACCGCTGAAAGTGTTGAGGCGAGTAAAGTCACCGTCGAGAATCACCTTCTCGCGTCCCGACACCTTCGACCAATACACAAAGCCGTCGAACATATTGTTGCAGTTGGGCCAAGTGCCATACGAAACACCACGTCCATTCTCCGAGAAATGTTTCCATGTGCCATTGCCGGTGTCGGCAACCACGCGGAACATATTGCCGTATTTGGCTTCAAGCTCTGCCCCATTGAAGCAATGAGGCATCACAAGTGATGTGAACACTTTATACTTGTTGGCTGCCGCTGCTATATACTGCAATGCTTTCTCATAGCAGTCGCGTCCATATCCACGACCCACTTTGCCCATGCCACGGTCATTTCCGTCCTCATACCAGCTGAGGAAGTCCATGCGGATATAATCCACACCAAGCTCCGAATAATATTTGAAGAAGCCATCGATATACTCCTTAGCCCCATTGTGTGAAGCTACTATCCAGCCAAACCACAAATCATTCGTTCCGGGGTTGCACACCTTGTCGCCTTGGCGATAACGCAAATCGCCCACCTTCACCGATGTTCCCGGCACTGGCATACCGTCGCCACAGTGTATCCACAGCGGATTGTCATACACACCAAGCTTCAATCCCTTGGCCTTGCACTTAGCCACCAGCTTCTTCAGCTTCATGCTGCCGTAGTCGGTCATATAGGGTGTGGTTCCGTCGCTGGTCATCGAAATAAAGCCGTCGGTACAGAGCATGTCATAGCCATAAGGCAGGAGGTTGGTAGAAACATAGTTGATTATTTCGTCCCACTGCGACTCTGTGAAATCCATCTTGTTCACATGGTCCTGTCCTTGCTCTATCTTCCAGCAGTATTCATAGATGCTCCAGTAGAGCGGAGCCTTCACATCGCGGCGAGCCTCCTCAATAGTCACCTCCGACCCACCACCGGTGTTGTCGTTGTTTCCATCTTTCTTGGGCTCATCATTGCTCGAGCAGCCTCCTATCAGTAGTGCTGTTGCAAGCAATATTTTGTCAATGCTGAGAATTTTCATCTGTAATAAGAAAAAAGTTGATATTGTTTAGTGTTGAAATAGGTGCTTTATCAATGATTCCGGAGATGCATCAGATTATGCTTCGGATAACATCTCCGGTTATCATGAAATACTTATTATTCAACGAATGATGCTGCAAATGTGCGGTTCTTCAGGTCGAGTGTAAGTCGATACTTACCTGCCTCAACTATTTTCCACTTGTTGTCGGGGTCGCCGGCATAGTAGAGGAACTTTTGAGCCACCATTCCATTGTGGTCAATCTCTGTGCCATTCACCTCGGGGCGAATGAACTTTGCACCCCAAGCGCGGTCGATGCAGAATTTGAATTCTCCCACATTGAGCTCGCCTTCGTAGGTGAAGATATATGCATCGTCGGCCGACTTTGTGAGACCTATTGCCTCATCAAGACTCCAACCTTTGGGTGATGCATCACCTACGATGTAGAGCACATCGGTGTTGATGGCATCATCGGCAACCTCGCCTCCGCCTTCACCCACATATTCCACAGCGATAGTGCGGTTTTGCAGGTCGAGCGTAACCTTGTAGGTTCCCTCATCATTCACACGCCACTTGGCATCGGGATCACCGGCATAGAAGTCGATAGCATTGTCGGCTACACCGTCCTTTGAGATTGAGCAACCCGCATTCACAGGGTGAATGAATGCTGCACCAAAGTCCTTGACTGTTCCAAACTTCAAGTCGCCGAAGCCAAGCTTTAATTCGCCTGAATAGATATACTTGTTGTCGGCCGAAACCTTAAGCAATGGTGCTGCATCGAGCGACCAACCCGACTCCAAGGCATCACCAATGGCAAACACCATTTCAGCCTCTATTGCATCGCCCTCACCCGGTTGTGGATCTTCGGGAGCCTCTTCAAGAAGCTGGGCTGCGATAGTCCAATTTTGGAGGTCGAATGTCAGCTTATACTTGCCTGCTACAGTCACTTTCCACTTATTGTCGGGACCAGTGCTCTTTGTAAACTCACTATCAGCGACACCGTCACGGTTAATCTCCACACCGTCCACAGTGGGGCGGATAAATTCCGCATCCCAGCTTCCTGTAGCCATGCAACACTTCATCTCACCCTTCTTCAAATCGCCTTCAAAGGTGAAAATGTATTGGCTTTCTTTATTGAACTGTGTGGGTGCATCAATGTTCCATCCATTAGGTGTAGCATCGCCCACCATGTAGAGAACTTCGGTCTCAATCGGTGTTTTAGGCTCTTTTGGCACTTCACCCACATACTGGAACTCGGCTGTCCAGTTGCGAAGGTTGAAAATGAGCTTGTATATTCCCTTATCTGCAATTCTCCACTTCAAGTCGGGGTCACCGGCGTGCATCACAAATGTCTCGGCAGGGCGTCCTGCCTTTGTCACCTCCAGGCCTGCTTCGGCAGGACGGATAAACGGAGCATCCCAGCTGCCGGGTGTGAGACACAGCTTCATCTCACCGGGATTGAGCACGCCCTCGTAGGTGAAAATCAATGGGTCTTCCTCACTTGGAGTGAGCGCTGTGGGTGCATCTATGCTCCAGCCATTAGGTGTGGCATCACCCACCATATAGAGTGTAGAGGTCTTAATCGGAAGGTCTTCTTCAATGATAATCAAGTCCTTCTCGCCCTCGCAGCTTGTGAGCGCCGCTGTGAGTGTGAGCGCAGCCAAGCCGAATATCTTAGAAAATGATTTCATAATAAATTCAATGATAATTATTATTTCGTGTGAGTGAAATTATTTGTTGTAACCATCATTCTGCTCGAGTGCATGGTTAGAGTTGAGAATTTCGCGCATAATCGGGAATATCTCTGTGTGCTTGTCGGCATCGGGAGTCTTGTCCCACCATGTTCCGCTCGAGAACTTGCCGAAGCGGATAAGGTCGATGCGACGGCGGCTCTCTGCGAAGAATTCGCGGCCCCACTCAGCAAGCATTTCTTTCTCGTCGAAGCTTGCGCGTCCATCGGGAGCATAGAGGTTATCTTTGAGCTTGTCCTCGGGATAGTTGCGCTTGCGCACTGTGTTCAGGAGTTGTGCTGCACCACGGCTGTCACCGCTGCGCATCTTGCACTCTGCAAGTGAATAGATAACTTCAGCAAGGCGAATCTCGCAATAGTCCGATTCCATCTGTCCCTCATCGTCATCGGTATAGAGAGGATATTTCACAAAGTGCCATCCCGAGTTGTGGTCGCCATTAGGCAATGTGCTGGTCTTGTCGTCGGGCCACTGGTTAGGATCCATTCCTTGGAACTTACCCACAGCATCACGTATATAGAGGTCGTAGGGCTGCTCCGGGGCACGCACCTTCATGCGGTTGCCGTTGTCGTCGGTATATTCAAGATATCCAAAGAGGAACATACCCTCACGCTTGCTGTTGCCAAGGTTCTTGTAGAGCTTCATGCGGTAGTCGCCGTCATATTTGCGGAAGTTCTGCACTGGCATTCCAAGTTCATAGCTATAAAGTTGTCCATTGAGGTCGTAGCTCGGTGAAGCCGCATACTTGGTGTTGTGGTCGCCGGCTTTTGCCTTTGAGTCCTTGAGATAGTAGCGTGCACGGGCAGGTACCGACCACCAGTAGGTGTCGCCTTGATAGTGCCAGAAGCTGTAGCCTTGCGAGCCTGGGAATGCAAAGATTACCTCATCGCAATACTCATTGTTCCAATCAAATGGTCCGTCCCATGTCTCGGCAAGTTGATAGGGTCCATACACGCCATTGATGATGTCCTGTGCATATTTTGCGCAGTCGTCATAGCGATCCTCGTCGATATAAACCTCTGCATTAAGATAGAGGCGCACGAGCAATGCTGCTGCACCTGCCTTGGTCCACTGTCCCTGCATAGAGCCATTGCCTCCGAGACTGCTCTTCTGGGCAAGAAGCTCGATAGATTCTTTCAGCTCGCTCTCAATGAAGTCGAATATCACCTTTGGCTCCACCTGCCCTTCAGAGTTCTTCGAGATGTCGTTGAAGCTCACTGCAAGAGGCACATGGCGGAAGGCATCGAGCAGTCGGATGTAGAACCATGCACGGAGTGCACGGCACTGTGCCTTCAGATTGTTGAACTCTTCCTGTGAGAAACCGAATTTCTCAGGCGAGAGAGTCTCAAGGTCTTCAATTACAACGTTACACTGCATGATACCCTGGAAACAACCGTTCCACTCGGTCTGTGCATCGCCACCATCATCTACGTTCCATGTGTGGTAGTGCAGGCGACGCCATTTGCCACCGTCGTCCCACCAACCGTCGCGTGTAGGCGTTATTAGTTGATCTGCCGTAAGCTCATTAAGCACGTGGCGCGACTGTATGCTCCAGTAAGCGTGTTCAAATGGGCGGAAAGTGGCAGCAATCACATTCTTTTTGGTATTGTAGTAGTTCTGAGATCCTACTTGATCATAGAGCGTCTCGTCGAGATTAGTACAGCTTGCCATCACAGTGGCAGCCACGAAAGCTCCTGATATATATTTCAATAATTTCATAATGTAATTTCCTTTTTTAATGAATTTTTCACTGTCAATGATTAGAAATCAAGCTGTACACCGAAGATAAACTGTCGTGTAGAAGGATAATATGAACGTCCGCCGCTTGCACCCGGATTCAAGCCATTGACCTGATATGTAGCAGGATCAACGCCACTGAATTTGGTGATAGTGAACAGGTTCTTAGCTGTTCCATACACGCGAATCTTGTTTAGATACTTCCAATTGGTGTTCAATGTGTAACCAAGTGTTACCATATCAAGCTTCAAGTAGTCGCCACTCTCAAGGAAGTAGTCGCACACCACAGGGTTGGCGCTTGCCGAGATGGGCGCATTCTTTCCGTATGCCTTTTTAAGTACGTTGCCTGTGAAATTCTGGGTGCCATAGTAGAAATCGTGGATATTGAAGATGTCATATCCGAATGCTCCACGGAAGAAGAGGCTCAAATCCACATTCTTGTAGCGGAAATTATGGGTCATTGAACCGGTGAACTTTGGCAGACCGTTACCGACCACCTGGCGGTCGTCGTCGCTTGCCTGTGCAGCCTTGATGATGTCGCCATCGCGGTCGTAGATAAGCCACTCACCGTTCTTATCTACACCGGCAAACTTCCACATATAGAAGTTACCGATGCGCTCGCCCTTCTCAATGCGCTGAAGGTTGTAGAATGGATAGGGATCTTCAGTTCCACACACGTTGTAGTAATCCTGACCCACATACTTTGAGTTGCTGAAGTCGATAAATTTGTTATCCATTGTCGAACCTACCACACTCACTGTGTAATCGAAATCCTTGGTCTTAACAGCATTCCATGTGATGTCAAACTCAAAGCCGGTGTTCGACATTGTTCCCACATTCACAAATGTCTCATCATGGAGGAATGGCGGAACTGATACCTTATAGTTTCCGAGCAAGTCCTGCTGACGGCGGTTGAAGTAGTTGAGCGAACCGTAAATACGGCTATTGAGCAATGCGAAGTCAATACCTACGTTCCAGTTCTTACCCTTCTCCCACTTAAGGTCGGGATTTACGTTCTTTGCCGGTCCCCACACCTGGAAATATTGTCCATTATAGGTGTAGTAACCAAAACCTGTCATTGTGTTGAGCGAGTTGTAGCTGCCAAAATCCTGGTTACCTGTGACACCGAAATCACCACGAATCTTGAGGTCGGTGAGCCAGCTCTTGGTTCCTTTCATGAACTCTTCCTCAGAGATGCGCCAACCTGCTGATACGGCAGGGAAATTACCCCACTTGTTGTTTGCTCCGAATTTCGATGAGCCTTCGTGGCGGAGTGATGCAGTGAAAAGATACTTGCCCTGATAGTCGTAGCTTACACGGCCAAAAAATGCAATCAGCTTGGCATCGTTCATATAAGAACCCATTCCCACTTCTCCTTCTTCCTTGGCATACTCGCCAGAGCCGAGATTGTTATATCCAAGTCCGTCGTTGGCAAAGTCCTTATTGCTTGCGCTCATGCCTGAATATTTGAAATACTGATAAGAATATCCGACCATTGCTTTAAGGAAGTGCTTGCCGAAGTTGGTCTTGTAGTTAGCAATCCACTCAAGACTATGAATGCTCTCCTTCGAGTAGTCGCGGCTTGCCTCTCCCTCACGGCCATTGTTGATAGCCTGTGTGCTTGTCGATGGGCGGAACCAACCATTGAAGTTGTCATATTGGTGGTCGGCAAATGTAAGCTGGGTTGTCAGCGAGTGATTTGTGTCCTTGTTCTTCAAGAGAAGCGGGAACAGATTGAGTTTCACTGTTGCGTCCCAATCGATAAGCTTGGTCTCGCCATCACTCTTCTCGATTGTGTTGGCCTCAACGGGGTTGTAGGCTACCACCTGACCCTGGAAGTTGTAGTATTTCGACGGGTCGTTGGGATCCATGATAGGAGTTGTAGGATTTGCTTCAAGTGCATTCTTGAAAGTGCTCCAGTCTGCTCCCTTGCGATATGCGATGCGAGGCGCTACATTTAAGCCGAATGTGAAGAGACCACTCTTGGTGGTATGGTTGATTGATGCACGTGCACCATATTCCTCACGTCCTGAGCGACGGTCGATACCATTTGCATTTCTGTAGTCAGCGCTCACACGGTAGTTTGTCTTGTCGTTGCCACCGCTTAAGGTGAGTGTGTGCTTGTGCGAGAAACCTGTGCGGGTCACTGCCTTCCACCAGTCGTCGTTACCGCCCAGGTCAACTCCTACGCCACCCGAGCCGAGGCGAAGTTCGCGATACTCATCGGCAGTGAGCATATCAAGCTCTTTCTGAGCTAAGTCGAAAGAGACACTTCCATTATAAGATGTATGCACCTGACCGTCCTTGCTACCTTTCTTGGTAGTAATGAGGATTACACCATTTGAACCGCGTGTACCATAGATAGCCGATGCTGCACCATCTTTCAAGATATCAAAGCTGGCAATATCGTTGGAATTGATATTGGTGAGATTTCCTCCGGGAACTCCATCAATCACGATGAGCGGGCCAAGACCTGCCGAACGCGACGATACGCCACGAATCTGTATGCTTGCCTGGTTGTTGGGGTCGCCGGCTCCTGTGTTGGTAATCGACACACCTGCCACCTTGCCCTGAATCATCATTGATGGGTCGATGGTGCTCACGCTCAAGAAGTCTTTGTCGGAAATGTGCGAGATTGCCGAGGTTAACTCCTTCTTATCCATCGTACCGTAACCGATCACTACCACCTCATCAAGGACCTCGCTATCCTCTTTAAGGGCTACCTGAATATTGGTTTGGCCATTCACTGCAATCTCTTGGGCCTTGTAGCCTATTGAACTGATTGTGATAGTGGCATTTGAGGCAACACCGGTAAGCTGGAAATTTCCGTCGATGTCACTCACCGAGCCTTTTGTTGTTCCTTTCACCATCACTGTTGCTCCGATAATGGGTTCATTGTCTTTTGCATCGACAACTCGTCCTTTCACATTTATATTCTGTGCTGCCATTGGCAATGCTGCCCAAAGCGTACAGAACATAAACAATAGGAAATGAAATCTTCTGATTTTACTTCTCATAGTTTTTTGTCATTTAAGTTAGTATTTAGGTTGTTTGTCTAAGGCAAATTTAATAAGGTTAAATCCCACTTCAAAGCAATAAAGCGTGAATTAAAGTGAAATATTTTTTATTTTATTGTTTTTCAGGTGATTATAATGGTTTTTCCGATGGTAAATTAAGGTCGTTTATAGCTTGGGAATCTGCATTATGAAGCCCTCGAAATCCTCTTTTTTCACCACTGAGCGCGACTTCACTTTAGCTTTATACACATACACCGTGTTGAGCGACAGATTCAAGTAATTTGCCACAATCACCGCGTCCTTTATTCCAAGTCGCATCAATGCGAATATGCGTACTTCGGTGGGCAATATTCCATCTTTTGCCACCTCCACACGATATTCTTCGGGGAAGAGTTTGTTATATTCGGCGATAAAATTGGGGAACAGCTTGAGGAATGTGGAATCGAAGGTCGATGAAATCCTCTCTCGCTCCTGTTTCACGCCGATGTCGTGAATAATTCCCGACAGCTCGCCATATTGCTTGGCTTTTATCTTTTGCGACATACTCTTGCACTTGTCTTCCACATGGTTCACAAATGCCGTGTCGCTGTATAGCGACTGTATCACATAGGAATCCTTGATTTCATTAGCTTCCTTCAGCTTTGAGTTTACTGCCGAGAGTTCTCCATTGGCCCGGTCGAGTTCTGCCACCTTCTTTTCTATTTCAAGTTGGGCAAGATGTAGCACTTTGTTCTTCCTGCGGAGTCCTAAAATGAGCACAACAAGGAAAATCAGCGAAATCAGCACCACACTCATAATCGACACATACATGATACGCTGCTCCTTCACCTTGTTGTAGCGCATTCCCTCTATAAGCTGTAACGATGAACTTATTTCCATCAATCTCGTGCGTGCGTTGTAGAATTGGGCATCGGCTTGCGCAAGGTGTATATAGCTCACAGCACGGTCAAGGTCGCCACGGTCGAGCATGAATCCGGCAAGGCGCTTGGCGGCAGCGGTCTCGTGGGTGTTTGAGCGAATATCCCTTATTGCTGCAAGTGCCATGTAGTAGATGCAGCGCTCCTTATCGCCCTTCTTCTCATATAGCTCCGAGAGGATATAATCCTGCACAGCAAGGTCGCAGTCGGCAAGGCGGAAGCGTTCCAAGGTCTTTCGCCTGAAATCTATCATTGAATCTACCGAAAGATCCATCACATTCACACCGGTGAGCCGCAATGTGATGGTGTCGCAGTTGATTTGTGCCATAGCAATCTCTTGGTTAACTGCCTCCCGGCGTTTTGCGTCGTAGGTCTCACCAAGATTTCCCACCCCTTTGGTATAGAAGCTGAGATTTTGGTAAAACAGCACACTGCGGCTGTAAAATTCCTGTTTTACCACCGTCGATAGTCCCGTAAGGTCAAAGTCGTTGATTATTTGCCATGCTTCCATATAGAATCCTGCCGAAATCTGGCAGAATATAAGGTTACACTTAGCATGGGCAATAGCCTCAGGGTCGCCCATCAGTCGGGCATACTCAAGCATGCGGTTGGCATAGCAATAGGTTGAGTCAAATTGATATTTCTTATACTCCTCATAGAGCTTGCTGCTCACTTCATATTTATAACGTGGGTCGTTGCTACTGCTTATGTTCTTCTTCAGCGAATCGAGCCGTGCCTCTTTTATCGCCTTATATTCGTCGTATCGCAATATCTCGGCATCAAGCACGCGAAGTATGGAATCCACGTTTTCGCAGCTGGCAGTTATTGGCAATGAAAAAACGCTAATGACTACGACAATATTTATGAATATGCGGCAAATAGGCTTCATTATGTTTTAATAGAAAAATCAGTTGGTTTTGGGTTCTCTTTATCAAAGTTGCCTGTTGTGCTTGGTTATGTACAACTTTTTTTGCAGTCACAAAATTAATAAAAAATCTGCACACTCCAAATTTTCAACAACCCATTTTTCTATTTGTTCTTCATCATTATTGCAGAAAACGTGCGACCTGAGGCTATGCCGAGCTTGCGCGCCGAGAAATAGCGCACCACATTGCACCGCGTGCAACGGTGCGGCAGCGCAATATTGCCGCGTTTCACTCCCATATCCTCAAGTACGGCCGTGTTTGCTTCCCACAAATCTATGTGAGCCTTGCCGGTTTCTCTATTGCGATGCATTATTGTTCCTATATCGAATCCCGCTTCAGCAAACAGCTCAACCACCTCATCACCCACCTCAAAACACCCGGGGCATATCGATGGACCTATTGAAGCCTCTATCCTGTCGGCTCCGGCTCCCATACCGAGCATTGCCTCTACTGTTGCTCCTGCAATTCGAGCTACAGTGCCTTTCCACCCGGCATGTGCCACGCCGATAATTCCGGCTGTGGTGTCGCGAAGCACCACCGGCACACAATCGGCGGTGTTCACTCCTATCACCAC
>CALZFJ010000027.1 GCA_945645715.1 uncultured Prevotellaceae bacterium
CAACGGCAAAAACAGCTTAAAATTCATATCCGAAATCTATTATATTTGTTAATATTCTTATTTCTAATGGAATAATCTTTGTGACATCGCTTTTTCTATCGTAGCTCGCGCCTTTAGGGTGCGCCAGCCTCTATATGAGGGCGTAGTTTTCCCACGAAGCCACAATTTCACCGTGCAAAGATAGAACAAATTTTGAAATATTTATCCAAAACAGCCCTAAAAATGCCGATTTTCTCGAAAATTCGATAAATTTGTACATTCCACCTCATCGCTTTTCTTGCATTTTGCACACCTCCATACCTAAAAATGAGGGGCAGCATCACTGCTACCCCTCACCAAACGATCAATTTACTCAAAAATTCACTAATTGGATTTTATCTTATATTCCCGGTGGCTTATCAAGCCACCATTTCACATTTTCGGCGGTGGCTTATCAAGCCACCCTCTTTAAAGTTTCTTGAAGGCTATTGTGCCCTTGTCGTTTCCGGCTGTGAGATCTACGGTGACGCGGTAGGTTGCGCCTTCCTCAAGGGTTGCGCCGCCCACAAGCTCAAAGTTGCCTGTGCCGCCTATCATGTCGCCACCTTCGATGAGGGTGAGCTGCTCGCCGCCAAGCTCGCCTCCCCAACCGTCCTGATGGAAGAACTTGAAGCTCAGGTAGTCGGTGCGGAAACGCTGTCCGGTGAGCGAGCCATGCTCCGGTCCGGCTTGACCGGTAAACTGGTAGATTTTCGGTGCCACCTCTGCCATACAGTAGGCAGCGCCGGGAGTCCAACCAAACTGCGCATCTTGCGACGGTGAACCAACGCCCCAGCCCATCAGCCAGATTGCGCCATGCCCATCGCTGCCGAGTGTAGCCTCCTCCGTGCCGTTCATGCGGGTGAACGACACTGTTTTAGCTCCCATATTCACCTTGATGCGGTAGCTTCCGTCAACGGGAATGAAAGTGGCGCCGCTTGCACCAATCTCCACATAGTCGGGGTCGATGTAGTAGTTGAGAATGTCGTTCACGCCCGTGATGCTGAGCAAGTCGCCTTGTTTCAGTTCGAGCACGCCCTGATAGTTGTCGCTGTCGAGCTGTTCGAGCTTCACGCCGTTTATCTTAACGTCGGCGGAGGGAAGTTCCTCAGTGCCAAGATACTCCACATGGAGCACACAGCTGTTCATTCCGCCCGTAGCATCGACGATAAACTGATATACGCCTCCCACTTCGAGCTGCTTGCCTTCCACAATGCCGAGGTTTCCGTTGTCGCGACCGTTGCTGCCGTCGCCCACAAATATGATGTCGCTCGTGGTGGTAAGCTTGGCACTTGTCAGCTCATCGCCCCAGCCCTTGGCTTGACCGAAGAACTTGAAGTTGATTGAGGCGGCATTCACGGTGCGCCCTGCCGTGAGAATCATCGAATACACGCCCTTCTCTATTGGAGCCATGCAGAGGGCATTCTCGGTGGTCCAGCCCACGGCATTGCCGAGCGAAGGCTTACCCACATTCTCTCCGATTACCCACAGTGCACCCGAGCCGTCGGCTTGCAGCGAGGCAAGGTTGCCGTCGTTGTCGAGCACCTCTATCACAAAGTAGTTGAGCTTGCCATTGGCAGTAACGCGATAGCGGCCACTCATGGGCACGAAGCGCACCACTCCATCATCGCCGCGCTTCAGATATGCCGGGTCGAGCCACCACTCGTCGATGTTGGCAATACCCTCCACAGTGATAGCATCACCGTTGTTGAGCGTGAGGTCAACGGTATAGACGTCGGGCGTAGCCGTAGTGCTCATCTCCTTGCCACAGAAGTAGATATGTGCAAACGGCGATGCCTCGAAGCTGAAAGTGCTAAACGAGATATCGTATTTTCCGCTCGTTGTGCTTGAGAACGGTATTTCCTGCGATGCGCCGAGTGCCACTGCACTGCCGTCCCAGCCAAATGTCAGCTCATTGCCGTTGTCGCCATACTTAGGAGCCACAATGTAGGCATTCACCTTTGCCGGGAAAGCTGCATTGGCAGCATATTCGTTGCGGGCCTTGCGCTCCATGCGATACAGCGTGCCGTCGGCGGTCACAAGTGTAAGATACTGGTAGTCAGGACGCGCAAGCGTAAGTTCCTGCTCCTTCTCGGTGATAGTAAGGCTGGTGTTTTGCAGCACATATTTCAGTGTAGCCTTTCCGTCGGGCGTGCCTTTCAGGAATGGCACATAGATTTTGCCCGTGTAGTCGGCACCGCTGGTCTTCGTGCGGATTACGGTCTCCGACACCTTCTCCTCGCCATAGTAGAGCTGTGCCTTGAGGGTAGAAAGTGGCACCTCCACATCGCTGGCCTTGATTGTGAATGGCAGGCTGTCGCCATAGAACGCATCAGCGTTTTGCGCCACTACATCAACCTGCGGGTTGCCGGCAATGAATTTGTCGTCGTCGCACGCCGTGGTGGTGGCAAGCACGCCTGCGAGGGCAGCCATCAATAATATTTTGTGTTTCATCTTAAAAATCAATTTTTCAGTGAATAATCCTTATTATTTAGCCCACTTGAACGATGCTACCGACTTGCCGGGTGCCTCATAGGCGAAGTGCTTCTCGCCGATAGTCACGGTGATGAGCTTCGACTTCTCGTTGTTGTTGGCAAGCACGAAGGCGATAGTGCCGTCGGTGTTCTCAAATGCTGCGTATGCCATGTTGCTGTCGGTGTAGCCCGATGTGCCTATGCGCACGGCTCCCGGCTTCACCACTGCACCCATGTGAGCCATGATGTAGTAGTGCGAATTGAGCGTGATGGTCTTGTAGTCGCGGTTATTGATATCCACAGCGCCATAGCAGGTGCTGCAACCTCCCTCGCGGTAGGGCGAGCGGTCGTTGTCGAGCATCAGGTTCCACACGATTGCGCCGCGACACCAGTTGTTAACCGTACCGATGGTGATGTTGCGCATATCCTCCACAAGGCGCTTGGTGAGGTCGCGACCGCTGTTCCATGTGCCGATTGAGCTTTCCGAGAACACCAGTTCCTTGTCGGGGTTGGCATTGTGTACGTTTAGCAGTTCCGAGCGGTCGCCGCCATAGTCGTGGAAAGCAGCTCCGGCGATATACTGCGCTGCATCGGCGTCGGCATAGATATTGGTGGGATAGCTCTGCTGCGATGCAATGTTGTCATAGTTGTAGTTGTGGTCGAACACATAGATTTTCGTCTTTATTCCATTGGCTACAAACTGCGGGCCCAGTGCCGTGCGGATAAAGTCGCGCTCCTCCTCCCAGCTCATGTACATCGAAGCCGAGTTGCCACGGTTAAGTGGCTCATTCTGGGGAGTAATCGAGTAGATGTCGATGCCCTGAGCCTTGAATGCCTGAATCCACTTCACAAAGTAGGTGGCATAGGCGGCATAATAATCCGGGTTGAGCTGTCCGCCGGTCCACGAGTCGTAGGGCTGAAGGTCGGTGAGATTGTTCACCTTCATCCACTTGGGGGCAGTCCACGGTGTACCCATAATCTTCAAGCCGGGGTTGATGGCAAGAATTTCCTTGAGGATAGGAATCACCAAGTCGGTCTCCTCATCGGTGAGGGCGAAGTTCTCAATTCCCGGGGTGTCGCAGCAGGTGTATTCGCTGAGCGAGAAATCAGAGCAGCCTATCGACACACGCACATAGCTGAAGCCATAGGCATTGGGCGAGAAAGTCTTGGTGAGAAACTCCTTGCGGTCGGCGGCATTCATCTTCAAGAGGTTGTAGCAGGTGGAGCCTGTGATAGCTGCACCGAATCCGTCGATTTCCTGATAGCGTGTGGCAGGGTCGATAGTGATGTTGGTGGGTGCAAGGTTATCCTTGTTGCTGAAGTTCACCGCATCCTTGGTGAGGTCCTTGGTGCGATACACGGTGGTTACGAGCACACTCACATTGCCCACAGGGTCGATGGTGGGGGTTGGATTCGGCTCGTCGTTGCTGTTGCTGCAGGCTGCAAACACTGTGAGCAGCCCGGTTAGCATATATAGTGATTTTTTCAAGTTAATCATATTTGTTTGTTGTTAATTGGTTCTGTTTCTTGAAGATTAATAGCCATCGTTCTGGTCGAGCTTGTCGTTAGCGTCGATTTCGCTCTGTGGAATGGGCAAGCGATAAGAATACTGGTTGTAGGGATAGACTTGCGGCAATCTGCCCTCGTCTTTCGAGAACACTGAGTTCATCACCTCCTCCACCTTGTCGAGGCGCACCAGGTCGTACCAGCGTTGTCCCTCAAATGCAAGCTCCAAGCGGCGCTCGTTGAGGTAGGCTTCAAGCAGTGCCTCCTTGCTTCCGGTAACCGATGCCGGGAGCGGGTCGAGTCCCACGCGGTTGCGCACCTGGTTGATAATGCTCGCTGCTCCGGCGAGGTCGGGGTTGTCGCCCATTATCTTTGCCTCAGCCTTCAGCAGGAGGATGTCGGCATAGCGCATCTTGATGAGGCTGTTATACTTCGAGCGGCACTTATACATGAATGCGTAGTTGTCCGATGGGTAGTAGTTGCTCCACTGGCAGTCATACCACACCACCGATTCCTCATAGCGCACCTTGTCGCCTGCCTTCTCAAAGGCTTTGATGAGGTCGCGCGACGGTGTCACCCATTTTGCCCATGTGAAGTTGCTGTTCCAGTCGCCAAGGTCGCGGCCAAACATCCATGTGCACCAGTTTCCGTTGGCAGTTGAGAACTGTGCCTCATAAATCGACTCCTTGGTGTTGCGCTGGGCAAGGTCGGTGCCGTCGGCATTCAGGTCGAAGAGGTCGCCATAGTTGTCACATAGTCCGTAGCCGTCGGCAGCAAGTTTGTCGCAATACTCTATCACCTTGGCATAATCGCGGATAGGCTTCTCGGCATAAACCTTTGCAAGCAATGCATAAGCCACATCGCGCGAGAGGAGTCGCTTGTCGGCAGGATTGGTGGCAGGAGCACCGTTCTGTATAGCGTCGAGAAGGTCTTTCTCTATCTGGCGGTAAGCCTCCTCCTCAGTTGCCTGGTCGGGGAAATATGCGCCATACACCTCCTCGATGTTATCGGCAGTGATGTCCTCGGCAATGGTAGTCACCAAAGGAATTGCGCCCCACATTCGCACCATGTCGAAGAAAATCATGGAGCGGAAAATAAGTCCTTGGGCGCGGTAGCTTGCCTTTTCGGCAGCCGTCAGCTCGTTCACGTCGCCCACAAAGTTGATAAGCTGGTTGGCGTATGCCACATCTTCAAGGAAGCGGGTCCAGTCGCGTGCAAGCACTGAGTTTGAACCGTCGATTGAGTTGCGCTCGTAGGGCACCACCTCGGCACCGGTAGTTCCGGCATAGGCGTTGTCGGAGTGAGCCTCAGCGATAAGTAGCACATCGAGATACCAGTGTTCCTGGCGGTCGCGGTATTTGTTGTTCATTCCGGTCACGTAGCTCTCCACGGCGGCTTTGTCCTTGAACACAGCTTCTTTGCCATCTTCTTTCACGCCCTCGGTCACGTCGGAGTAGGTATCGACCGGGTCATATTGCAGCGAACACGAACTTGCCGATGCAAATGCGGCAAACAGTCCGCCAATGATATATTTATTGATTTTCATAATTGTTTTCAGCCTTGGTTAGTTAGAATTCTACATTGATACCAAACACATAGGAGCGGCAGTGTGGATAAGTGCCCCAGTCGATGCCCTGAACGGCACCGCTGTTGCCCCACTGGTTCACCTCGGGGTCCATTCCCTTGTAGCTTGTCCAGGTGAGCAGGTTGCTTGCCGAGAAGTAGGGCTGCAGCTTGCTGATGCCGGCACGCTCAAGGAAGCGGGCCTTGATGTCGTAGGCAAGCGAGATATTCTTCACACGCAGATAGCTGCCGTCTTCCACAAAGTAGCTTGAGTTGCGCAAGTCCCAGCCGGCCTTGGGCACGTCGGTGATTTGTCCGGGCACGCGCCAGCGGTCGAGCACGCGGGCACTCTGGTTCTTTCCGTCATACATACCCTCGGTCTCGATGCGCGAGGCATTGTAGATGTCGTTGCCACAGCTGCCCTGCAAGAAGATGCTCAGGCTGATGCCTTTCCAATAGAAATTGTTGGTCATACCGAAAGTGAAATCGGGATTCGGGTCGCCGATATAGGTGCGGTCGCTCGATGTCACCTTGCCGTCGCCGGTGATGTCGGCATAAATCATTTCGCCGGTCTCGGGATCTACACCCTGTGCTACATAGCCATAGAAACCGCCGAGCGGGCGTCCTTCCTCGTTGCGCACCACATTCTCCTTGATGAAGTCGCTGGTGGTGCAGGTGGAATACACCTTCTGCAGCGCGAGCTTTGTGAGCTTGTTGCGGTTGAACGACATGTTGAAGTCGGTGGTCCACTCAAATTCTCCCACGAGGTTGCGGCTGCTGATGGTAAATTCCACACCCTTGTTGGTCATTTCGCCCTCATTGCGCTGTATGGTCGATGCCACCGATGAGCCGCTTGCCGGAAGGCTCACGTTCATGAGCATATCCTTTGTGTGCTTGTAGTACCAGTCGAGGTTCACCGTCAAGCGGTTGTTGAATGCAGTGAAGTCAAATCCGATGTTGGTCTGTGTGGTAGTTTCCCACTTTAGGTCTTTCGTGCGGAGGTTTGCCGGAGAGATGTTTGGCACGGCATTCTCGTTGCCCTCTACGGTCCAGTCCACGCGGTTGATGTTGTAGCGCTGCAAGTAGGCATAGTCGCCTATTCCGTTCTGGTTACCTGTGGTACCCCAGCCGGCACGTATCTTCAAGTCGTTGAGCCAGGTGAGGTCTTTCATGAAGTCTTCCGACGACATGCGCCATGCTGCCGAGAACGAGGGGAACGTGCCCCAGCGGTGGTCTTCGTGCAAGCGCGACGAGCCATCGACACGCACATTGGCAGTGACGAGATATTTGCTCAGGTAGTTGTAGGACACACGTCCGAAGTACGACATGATTCCCCACTGCGATGCTCCCGAGCCGGTGCCGTTCCACGAAATCTTGTTGGCAGCATTGAGCGTCTGGATATCTGCGTTGCGGTAGTGCGAACCGTTAATCCAGCTGTTGGTGTAGTCGCTGTCGGTCCACGATGAACCGAGCATCACATCGAGGCTGTGGTCCTTGAACGATTTTACATAGTTCACCACATTATCAAATGTAAGCACGGTGTTCATGTTGCGGTTGTCAGAGCCAAGTCCGTAGTTCTCACGTCCCCACGCGGTCGAAATCGGGTCGAGGAATGAGGTACTGATGGCGTTGCGGCGGTCGAGCGAGAAAGTAGCCTTGTAGGTGAGTTCGGGAAGAATGGTAAAGAGCAGGCTTCCCGACGCAATGAGGCGGTTCTCCTTCGACTTGTCGTTCTCGGCGCGTGCCATGTTCTCGCGAGGGTTGGTGATATTGCCCACGCCATAGAAGTTGTTGTAGTATTGCTGTGGGTTCAATGGATCCCAAATAGGAGCATATGTAGGGGTGTTCACTACCGAGAGGATTGTACCACCGCGGTTAGCACCTGTTCCCATCGAACCGCCACCATTACTTGAGTAATCGGAGTAGGAAACATTGGCGTTCACAGTGAGCCATTTGCGCACCTTGCCCTCCACGTTGGCGCGGAAGCTGAAGCGCTTGAAGTAGCTCACGTCGAGCACACCCTTCTCATTCTGGTAACCTGCCGAGAGGTAATATTTCATCATGTCATTACCATTCGACACGGCAAGCTGATAGTTCTGCGTGTGTCCGTCGGTGTAGGTCACATCGTGCCAGTCGGTGAGGTCGGGAAGATCGTCGGGAAGGTTCACAAGACCGATTTCGTCTTGCAATTCCTTGTATTGTGCCGAGTTGAGCACATCAATCTTCTTTGCCACCTTATTAATAGAGTATTGTGCATTGAATGAAATCTTTGCATCGCCCTTCGAGCCGGCCTTTGTAGTGATGAGCACCACGCCATTAGCTGCACGCGAACCGTAGATTGCTGCCGATGAAGCGTCCTTGAGAATCTGCATATCTGCGATGTCGTTTGGCGAAAGGAAGTTAATATTATCCACAGGCACGCCATCTACCACATAGAGAGGGTCGTTGCTGCCATTGAATGAAGTGGTACCGCGCACGCGAATCGACAATTCTCCACCCGGCTGTCCCGACGGCGACACCACCGACACACCGGCAGCGCGTCCCTGGATTGCCTCGCCTGCCGAAACTATCGGACGGCGGTCAATGTCCTTGGTCGATACACTTGAAATGGCTGTTGTCACATCTTTGCGCTTCACCGAGCCGTAGCCGATTACCACTACGTCTTCCAGCACCTGCTGATTCTCGTCGAGCACAATGGTGAGATTTGGTTTTGCTGCCACCTCTTTAGTAAGGTATCCCACGTAGGAAACCACAATCGTTGCACCCTTGGGCACATCGAGAGTGAATTTACCGTCGAAGTCGGTGGTAGTTCCTTTAGTGCTGCCTTTTTGCAGCACGCTTGCACCTATCAGCGGCTCATTGTTTGGGTCGGTCACGGTTCCGTTCACCGTGATCTGCTGAGCGCTTATGCCGATAGCAAAAGTTAATGCCAGAAGTGCCGAGAGGAATCTGCGACACTCCACAGTTAGGCTAAGACCTTTCTTTTTCATGCATTTGCTTTGTTTAAGTTAGTTATTAGGGTTTATGTAAAATATTTTTAGTTTTCACTAATAGTGTATCGCAAATTTAGCCATAAAAATCCCACATAATTGTGTGTGTGATAAAAATGTGGATATTTTAGAAGGTTAAATCATTGATAATTATGCATATAATTATTTTTATAGTATCAAAAAAAGTGGACGTTTTATGCCACTTTACGCCCCATTTCGCCCCTATCAAGCCCCACCGACGCCCTCCTCTCACCTCTAAAAAACAGCCTCAAAGCTCTCTTACCTCTTACCCCTTACCTCTTACCTAATGAATATTCCTCACCAGATCCTCAAAGTCGGCACGGTTGCCACGAGCCTTGTTTTTCACCTTGGCGCGATAGTTATAGATGGTATTCACCGAGTATCGCAGAATCTCAGCAATCTGCGAACTGTCGGTAAATCCCAAGCGAATGAGCGCGAATATTCGCAACTCGGTGTTGAGCAATTCATCGGGCTTCAGCACTATCTGCTCATCATCTTGCAGCAAGGCATTGAATTTCGCCACAAAGTCGGGGAAAATGTGCAGGAACGCAGTATCGAAGTTCTGGTAGAGCAATTTCACCTCCTCAGTGAGCATCGCCGAACTCTTCACCATCTTCTTCACCTCATCTACCTTTCCCATCGAGAGCGATTTCTGTATGCTCACACGCACCCGCTCCGAGCGGTCGATATATTCCGAGCATAGCTTGATGAAACGCGAGATATACACCTCTTTTATGCAATTCGACTCCTCCAGGCTGGCATTGGCATGCTTCAGGTCGTCGTTAATGTCGCTCAGACGGCAATTAAGGTCGTTTAGCTTGCCATTTATCATCTTCAGTTCCTCCTGTGCCACAGTGAGGCACCTCTTGTGGCGCATGATTTGCAGCATCGCAAGCAGCAGCATCACAGCCAGAATGGAAATCACTATAACAATGCCCACAAGCCGCCTGTTGCGCGAGCTTACTATCTCCTGATACTGTGAGTCAATGATTTTCTGTATGCTCGACGACTGCCAGAAACGCAGTGGCGAATTGTAGAAGTTGGTATCAACCCACGAGAATTTCATGTAGCGGTTGGCTCGCTCCACATCTCCGGCATTGAGTAGCATGTTGGCAAGCATCCACAGCGAGGCATGGTCTTTCTTGGCAAGACGTATGTCGGCTATCGCCGAGCGTGCAAAGCACTCCATCTGCATCACCGAGTCACCTGCCACACCATAAGTGATGGCACGCTGATATGCCACAATGGGATAGTCGATTGAGTCGGGAGCAACCCTTTCAAGTTGCATATCGTTGTAGCGCAGTGCGGCTTCAATCATGTTGGCATCGCGATAGCGGCTCTCCTCTATCTGCATATATCGCAAGCAACTCTTGTCGAGCGAGTTATGGAGTGAGTCACGGTAGGCATTCAGCTTCGCTTCATAGCTTGTAGCGAGTCGGCGGTTTGGTCCGTTATAGCTCACCATTTCGCCGTAGCAGTGGTCGTAGCTTGCATAGTATTCGGGCAGCAAGTGCTCCGGTAAAGTTGCACGATTAGTGTTGCGAAGTATCTCCAGTGCCGACTCATAGCGACCTCCCGAAGCATAGAGATAAGCGAGCTGTAACTCGCTGTGAATCGCCCGTTCGTTGTCGCCGAGCGAAGTAGCCAAGTCGATGCACTCGCTCAGATGATATACCGCCGAGTCAAAAACAAATGCCTTATACTCTCCGGCAAGTGCCTGATTCACAACGTAAAGCTGTCTCTTGTCGCCATTGCACTTGGCAAGCTGCGTCTTCAGTGCCGTAATCTTGGCTTCTTTCTGCGCAAGATAGGCGGCACTGTGCTCAATGGCATCATCGAGCACCCCGAGCAGAGAATCGAGCTGTTCTTCCCCTCTTGCGGCAAGACTGAATAATATTATTAGTATAGCGGTTATGTACTTTTTCATCAATGGCATCTGTTTTGTGCCTTTCGGGCGTTTCAAGTCGCCAAAAAAAGGCTTTTTGTTTCTGCAAATATAACTAAATGCCATTGCAAATCAAAACTTTCTCCCTCCTTTTACTGCAAAAAATGCAAAATAACATCATATTATCTACATTCTCTCCATTCACGTCTTTTTCGATTTTTTGCCCGGCCACACACTATCGTGGCTGCTTTTTCCGTTTATATTGTAAAGTAAATCAACACACTATGAATAAGGCCTACGGCAAAATTGTATCAAATTTCAGCATCGACGGCTCGGTAAAATCCATTGAGCCTCTCGGAAATGGACTTATCAACGACACTTTCAAGGTGACTATCACCGACAGTTCTACCCCCGACTATGGCTATTTCCTGCGCACGGCTGCTAATTTTGTGACTGCCCACCTGCCCGAAATGGCTCAGTTTATCGCATCGCTCAAGTGATGCCTACATCGATTGTGCCCATGATCACATGCGAGCAACTAAAGGGTGCCTATAGCGAGGGCGAAGCCTTGGCTGTCTATCACGAGGTGTGCAGGCAGGGCGACTTTGCAGCTTTCTGTCGCGAGTTTATGCACAATGCCGACTACCAGGTGGCGCGAAATGCCCTGTGGTGCCTCACCAAGGCATCACACGAGGAGATTCGGCAGTGCCAACCTTTGCTGCATCAGCTCATCGACCTTGCCATGACCACTGCTAATTCTTCGGTGCGCCGCCTTTCGCTCAATGTGGTGGAACGCCTCGATATGCCCGAGGACGATGTGCGGAGCGATTTCCTCGATTTCTGCTTCGCTCACTTCGCCGATATTGCCGAATATCCGGGCATTCAGTCGCTTTGCCTGAAGCTCGCCCACCGCATGTGCCGCTTCTATCCCGAACTTATGGGCGAGCTGAAACGTACTCTCGAAGCAATGGAAATCTCTGAATATAGCCCTGCCTTGCGCAGTGTGCGCTCACGCATTCTCTCAGGCAAGCTGAAGTAGCCCTATCAAATAATTCAAGGGTGTATCAAGGCTCTCCTCGATACACCCTTGTTCTACTTTTCCCATTTACAGTTCCTATAAATATGGTTATCTTTGAGTAAGAAATCAATTGTTTTTCACATTGCAAATTTATTGAAATCCCCCATACTTTCCTAAAATTACATATTTACAAAACGATATACAACCGCCCTAAATCGCCTTACAAAACACTTTACAGCCACATTTCAGTCGCTGCAATCCGTCAACCGCCATATTGCCATGCACCTACAAATCAGAGCAACCGCTCGGGGCATAAAAAATGCCTGCGAAGCCGGTTGGACTCGCGTCCGATGTCGCTGCGCAGGGCTAATTTTTACAATTATGACTACTCATTTGTGATATTGCGCCTCTATGGCACGATAACTTAATAACTAACTAACAGTTCTTCATGGCATCAGTAAATCTTTAAAAAAATGTGTTTTTCATTGTATTAAATTATATCTTGTTTTTTCATTGTATTCGGAATGAAGTAATTAATAAATCATATTTTAGTTTTATCTTAATAAATTTATCTT
>CALZFJ010000028.1 GCA_945645715.1 uncultured Prevotellaceae bacterium
AGGTGTGGGGTTACGGGTGAGGGGTGATTGGGAAGAAGAAAAGGGGTGTGCCGCGGTGGCACACCCCTTTGGTGTATCAGGGAAGCAGTGTTGCTTTATTTGCGGATAACGGGATAGGTTGCAGCCTTGTCGCCTTGCGAAACCTTGAGAATGTAGATTCCGCGAGCGAGGCTCGACACGTCGATGGTCTGAGCTACGCCGGCCGCTGTTTCCTTCTCGGCTACGTAAACCTTAGAGCCGTTCTCGCTGAAGATTTCATACTTCACCTTGCCGGTGAAGCCGCTTGCTACATAGAGAGTGGCGACTACAGGGTTAGGATAAGCCTTCACTGCAGCGTCGGCGGTGATTGCTGCTATACCGGAGCCTCCACTCACTGTGATGGTGAATGAAGTGCTTGTAGCGGCTCCATACACATCGGTGGCAGTGACTGTGACGGTGACAGCGCCTTCGGCATTACCGTAGAAGATAACACTACCCTCAGCCACGAAGCTCTTCACGATATTCTCGGCAGAAAGCTTGATAGCGTAGGTAACATCGTCGCCATCGGGATCGGCGAAGTAGTCGGCAAAGTTGATTACATCAGAAGATGCACCCACAGCCAGCGTTACGTCGGCGATAGGCAGAGCCTCGGGAGCGCGGTTGGCGTGCTCAACGGTGTAGTTGATAATCGAGCTTGCCTCCTGGTTGTAGGCATCGGTAGCAAACACTGAGAATGAGTATTCACCGGCTGTCTTATAGTCGGGGCTGATAACCACCTCAAGATTTGCCACATTTGCACCCTTCACGCTGTAGCCCTCCTCGGTAACCTCAACTGTGCCTGCATCGACTGTAACAGCCTTGACGGCAGCGATACCGGCATTGTCGGTGAAGAAGATAGAGAAGTCGTCGGCTTCAGGCTCGGTAACGGTAACGAATACCGAAGGAGCAGTGCCCTCGCTCACCACGATAGCCTCCTCGGGGGCTGTGATAACCGGCTTGCGGTTGCGGTCGAGCTGTATCGGGAAGTTTACGACAGGCATAGCCGGGTCGTTGCTCTTGATTACGAGCATTGCCTTGTTGCCAGTTTCGAGCGGAGCAGTAAGAGCGTTAAGCTCGAAGTTCACGTCGAGACTTTCACCGGGCTGTATTTCGCCCTCGGTCTCGGCATTGAGCATCTTCACCCAAGGAGAACCCGGCACGGTCTCAAGGCACGACATGATGTAGCCGAGTGAGCCATACTGGTTCTTGAACATTGCTGCAAGGTCGAACCAACCGTAGCCCTCAACGTGACCCATGTAGCGGTTATCCACAACCGGGTCGGCCTTTGAGCAGAGGTAGGCCGGATATTCCACACCCTCAGGATAGTGAACGCGAACGTAGAACTCCTGACCCGGGTTGAGGAACACAGCGCGGTCGAGCGGCACGATGAGGAAGTGAGCGCCATCGTGGCGGGCAAGGTGGAACGAGCCGGTACCCACGATGTTGCCATTCTCATAGTCGCTACCGGCAACGATATCCACAGTGATGTCGCCTGAGCTCAGATAAGAGCCGTCGCTATTGACGAGAGTAGAGGCGATGTAGATGTGCGAGATATTGAAGCCTTCCTCAGGAGCGGTGAAGTGAGTAGCGGCAGTGTAGAGACCATACTTGTTGCCGGTTCCGTAGGCAGGAGTGCTTGAGCCGGCAGCGGCAGGATAGAAGAGCACGTTGTTGTAGCTGAAGTCGGTGGGCGCATCGAGCACAGAGCCCGGAGTAGCAGCAAACGGCTTCACCTCGGTGTTGATGTTGCAGCTAAGCTCGACAAGCTGAGCATCAGAGAGCTTGCCGCCAACGTTCATCGGCATCACGCCACCGCCGTCATCGTCGCCGCCAATCTGCTCGCCTTCGCCACTCATGTCGAGATTGAGCGAGTAGGTGAGCTTGTAGTTACCATAGTTGGCGATGTTGAGGGTTTCAGTGCCCTTATAGTCGGGAGCAACGCCTTCAACGAAGATTTCTGCGCGATCGAGAGCGATTTCAGGAATGTCGGTAACGACAAACTTGAGGTCGATAACCTTTTCGAGATAGTTCTCGCCGTCGAGAGTGTAGGTTACGGTGATTGGGAGCGAAGTTTCGCCCACAACGCCGAATGTATCCCACGACATCGGCATAGAGAGGAGCAACGGCTGCGACGGAGTCACCTCGATAGGCATGCCGCGATAATTCTCATAGACTTGCCACTGGAGGGTGGTTTCGCCGGTGAGCCAGTCGGGCACCATCATCTGAGCCATAAGCTGATAGAGAGGATAATCCCAGTCGTCGAGCGGGCTTTCGTAAGCCATATCTACGATAGTCATAGCGGCGGTACCGGTGTTTTCTATCTTGAACTGAGCCTCCCAAGGAGCACCCATGAGCATTACGCCCGGGCCCGAAGTAGCCGAAGGTGTTTCTTGATAGAATGCAACGTTTTCAGCAACGATAGGCTCGGGGAATACCGGGCAAGCCTCGCCTGTGATGGTGAGGGCAACCGGAATTTCGAGACTCTCGCTGCCGGGCACATTGCTGGCGATAGAAAGCGCATCGGTGTAGAAGCCTGCCATCTTGCCTGTGGCAACCTCAAGAGTAACCGTCTTGCTTGCACCTGCCTCAACCGATGAGAGTGTTACAGGGCTGAACTGAACGGCGTTGCCAAACTTAATGAAGCGGTCGGGGATAACGAAGTATTCGCTTCCGCCCTCGTTGCAGGCTCCGGCAAGACCGAAGGTATTGAAGATGATGGAATTTTCATTGTAGCCCTTATATTGGAACTTGAATGAGCCATCTTTGTGCATGATGAGCTGGAAGCAAACACCGGCATTCATGGTGTTGCCATATTCCATCCACGAAACCACAACCTCATCGTCGGTCATGTAGTGGTAGGTACCGGCAGTCTCATTCACGTCCATAGTGTGGAGACCCCAGTAGGGAGCAAGGATATTGGTGTAAACAGAGCCTTTGGGGAAGTCGGCAGGAGGCTCCGGCCAAATCTTGTCGTCGTTGCGCTTGGTGAACGAAACGAAACCTGTGTTGTAGATATACATCTTGGTGTATTCCTGACCATAGAATGGGAATGCAAACGGCAGAGTCACCTCAAGGTAATCGTTTACGTTGTAGTAGCTGAAGCCGTTGCGGTCGCCAATACCATGCTCTATGTCGATCCACTCAAATTTCACGTTATCGTTGTCGCTCGATGAGCTGTAAACGTAGCTAACCTTGGCATTAGCCACCTCGGGATCGTTGACCGAAGTGAAGCTGCCCGGGGTGATAGAGAACTCAAGGGTCTCGTTGCCCGAGTTGGTCACGGTAAGCTCTTTGGTGAGCGGAGTACCGCTCTTCACAGTCTCCTCGATAGCTTCAATGCTGAGGTCGATTGCCGGGCAACCGATAACCTCGCCGGTGAGTGAAACGAAAATGTTTCCGGCGCTTGTGGTGATTGTGAGAGCATCGAGCAAGGCGCCCTCGGTCTCGGTAGGCATAACCACGATAATGTCTTTCGACATGCCGGGCTTCACAGTAGCCGGAAGCTCGGTTTCGGTGCTGAACTTCGACGAAGCGAACTTCACTGAAGTGATTGTGAATGCGTCGCGTCCGGCGTTCTTCACCGTAACCGGCATCTTGGCAACCGAAGTGCGGAATACCTTGCCGAAGTCAACCAGATTGCTCTCAACGGTGGGTTGAGGCGTGAGGTTGTCGCCGGTGAAGGTGGCATTGAAGGTGACATAGGCAGCTGAAGCTGTCGGGTCGTTGGTCTCGACGGTGAGGCGGTTGAAAGTGTCGCCTGCATTGATGTCATCGCCGGGGTTAATGGTGGCAGTAAGTTCAGCCTCCTCACCCGGGCTGACAAGACCGTAGGCTGGAGTGATGTCGGTGATGAAATAAGGAGCCGGAGCCTCAAATTTCACAGCCGAGCCGGTGGTGAAGAGCTTATATACCTGGCCTTCGGGGTCATCGCCCGAGCCCCAGTAGTCGGCGATGTCAGCCGAAGTCACTACGAGGGCATCTTTGTTGTTGGCGTCCTTGATACCGCAGAAGAGAGTAGAGCCACCCTGGAAGAGGCGGTCGATTTCAGTCTCCATGCCCCAATCGTCGTAGCCTATTTCGGTGCGAACATAGTCGTCGTAGAAAATCTCGATGTCGCCATTAGCCGAGAGGGCAATGTGGAACGAAATCGGGGTGGTCTCAACGTCGTACTTCACGGCGAGCACGTTGCTGAAGTTGACCACAAACTTGCCGTCCTGCTTAGCGTAGGTTACGTGCGAGTTAGGACCAAATTGCAACTGGTGACCGTAGGCCGAGATATAAGGCACGCCTTCGAGGCTCGAAGAAGTGGGAGTGAGCGGCGGGAAGTAGCTGTACTCACCAAGCTCGAATGCGAGGCCACCGAGCGAGTTGATATATACCTCGCTGTAGGTCTTGCCATAGAATGGGAAGTCGAATCCGAGAGCGATAGCACGGCTGTTGCGCACATTGTCGGTGAAAGTAGAAGTGATTTCAGTAGCGCCAAGGAGAGCCGGATTGCCGTCGTAGGCAAAGTCGGTAGCTCCGTCGAGGTTGGTGAGTCGAGAGTAGCCAAACTTGTGAGAAGGCTTTCCGAGCGATACCTCGAGCTGACGGTCGGAGAATTTCGGGAATACGTATTCGAGCGGGTATTTACCCTCATTCTTAATCTTGAATGTGGTGGTAGAAGGCTCAGCGGCAACGTCGATATTGCCAAGCTCGATGGTAGAAGGCTCCACCACAATCTTGGCAGGCTCGATTGCCACGCCCTGCACATACACCTTAAACTCGATTCCGTCCTTGCTTGTGAAGGTGATGCAAGCCGAGTGAGTTCCGGCTGACAGCGGAGTGTAGATAGCCTTGAACGTAGAAGTGGAGCGTGCCGGGAAACCGCCTGTGGGCACGTCCTTGAGAGAGTAGTGCTCAGAGTTGATGCTCCAGTTGCTCTGCTGCAAGTAGCCGTAGTTGCCGGTATATACGCCGTAACCTTCGTTCATCACCTCCACCTCAATCGTCTTGCTCTCGCCCACGAGGAGCGAACCGAAATTGACAATCTTCGGGGTGCTCATCACAGGCTTGTTGCCCTTCACAGTCACGGTAACCGGGAGGACGATAGAGTTCTTGGTGCTCTCGTTGGTAGAGAACGACACATTGAACTTATAGGTGCCATTGACGATGGGCTGTCCGTCGTTGATGAGATTTACGGTCTGCAGCTCGCCTTGCTTCACGTTGCCCTCAGCGGGGTCGAGGCGGAACACCTTGCTCCAAGCCGGGTTCTTGCTGAGAGCGGCAACGGTCCATGACAGCTCGTCGCCGAGCGACTCATAGGAGCTTCCCTTGAGCGCGTCCTTAAGAGGCACCCAAGTGGCACCGAGGTCGTTACTCATGTAGCTGTAGCCGATGTAGGCACCTTCAGCCTTGCCGAGTCCCAGAGGATAGTAGTCGTTGCTCTCAGCCGGGAAGTGAACCACTACCCAGAAAGCCTCGCCCGGAGCGAAGTGAATCTGCTCGGTGAGCTGAATCTGCTGACCTGAGTAGAACCACGACGGAACAATCTCCTGCAGCATATTGGCTGGAGTGAGAGCACCGCCGGCGCGATAGATCTGCAATGTGGGGTCCTTGCCATAGATAGAAGTGACCTCCACGTGGGTGAGGTTGAATCCGTCGGCATACTTATCGGGATCGACATAGAAATATTGAGCCAGCGAGTTGGGAACACTCTTGTCTTCCTCGCCGATGCTTGCCCAGTATTCGCTGTACCATTGCAGGCGCTTAGGATATTCGCCGGCTTGATAGTCGGCAGTGCTGAACGATTCAGTGGTAGAGGCGTGAGTCTCGGCACCGATGCGGCCTTTGAGCTTGCCCACGCGGCCCGGAGCCAGAATGTTGCTGAGCGACTGTGTGGCAGGAGTGTACGACTTGTCGGCAATCTTGCCGGTCCACTTCAGCAGACCCGATGCGTCGTTGCCAATGCCGAATGAGCCAGAGCCTACGAGCGACGAGGCCGCATCGATGGTGAATGCGAGCGATGAGGCATCGATGGTCATCTTCGGACCCTCGTTGGTCGTGGCTTCAACCACGGGCGAAAGGGCAGAAGCATTTCCCCAGCGATCGACAGCCTTCAGCGCGAGATAGTAGGTGGTGAGCGACTTCAAGCCCGAAAGCTCATAGGTGAACACGTCGCCCGAAGCATAGAACTTGGTGTCGATAGCCACGCTGCTGAGCTTCGAGAGGTCACTCTCGGCAGTGAACGCAGAGGTGCTATAGTAGAGAATGTGCTGATTGACAACGCCGGTAGAAGAGTTGGGGATAACCCACTCCACGGTGATGTTGTCCTGAGCAGGATAAGCCGAGAACGAGGTGACAGCTTCGGGAGCTTCACCGTCGGGGCTCATCTGGAGGGCTTTCACGGCATCGATATATCCGGCACCGTGCAAGCCTTGTACACTCGGGTTGTACTCATATATGTCGTTCACCGAAGTGAGAATCTGCTGCTTGATAGTCTCGGCAGGCATATCGGAGTTGCCGTGTTCTGAAACCACAAGAGCAGCCACACCGGTGACGTGTGGGGTAGCCATTGACGTACCCTCATAGAAACCGTAGGAATTATCGGGGAGAGTGCTGAGCACACCGCCGGCGTTGCCGTAGGTGAGGAGACCACCCGGAGCCACGATATCAACCCACTCACCATAGTTGGAGTAGGGCGCGATGGTGAAATCGTTGGTCATAGAGCCTACAGCCACTACCGGAGGATAGCAGCCGGGATAGAACTGGCCTGTCGCGCCATCGTTACCGGTGGAGAAGAACATGATACCGCCCGAGAGGTTACGCTGGGCACGCATCACGTCGTCGCCATCAACATTACCCTTGGTGCCGATGAAGTAGTCGATGGCATCGAGCACATCTTGCTCAACGTAGCCTTCGGTAGCCCAACCCCAAGAGCAGTTGGCTATGGAAGCGCCACGGTTAGCGGCATAGACGATACCGGCAGCAAAGTCGGCGTCGCCCGAACCGGTGCGTGAGTCAAACACCTGCACCGACAGGAGCTGCACGCCTGTTCCGGCAGTACCGTCGCCACCGGCAACACCACACACGCCGATGCCGTTGTTATTGACAGCGGCAACCGTACCGGCCACGTGCGTACCGTGGGTGTGTGGATAAACGTCCTTGGTGTTGGTGCAGAAGTTCCAGCCATACACGTCGTCAACGTATCCGTTGCCGTCGTCATCTACACCCGGAGTTCCGTTAAGCTCAGCCTCGTTGATGCAGATGTTGGCAGCAAGGTCCTCGTGGTTGTAGTCGATACCACCATCGATGATGGCTACAATCACATTCTTGCTACCGGTGGTAGTCTTCCACGCCTCAAAGAGGTTGATGTCGGCACCGGCACGGCTACCGGCAAGCGAGCCGGTATTGTTGTAGTGCCACTGGCTTGAGAGGCGGGGGTCGTTAAACGGGTTTTCGGTGGGTCGGGTAGCCTGGATAGAAGTAACGGGGCGCGGAGTTCCGTTGCCGTCGGTAAACTTCATAGGCACCTTCATGGTAGCCACCTGCACACCAGCCGTTGCCTCATACATCGCCTTGACTTCGGCGGGAGACATCGACTCATCGAAGGATACCTCATACCAGCGGTCGAGTCCGTAGGCCTTCATGCGGGCCTCAAACTTAGGCGAGTATGGGAAAACCCTTCGCATGCTTTTCACTTTGGCTTTTGTCGCCACGGCATCGAGGGCACGCACACCGGTGGTGAGTTTGCCCGCTTTGGCTTTCACCTCCTTGTTGCCCACTTGAGTTGCAACTTCCTGCTGCAGCTTCACGCGGACCACGCCCGGGCGGGGAGTCAAAGTTTCAGCTTGTGCAAAAACGCCGACAATGACAGCCATCACCGCCAGCATAAGTTTCTTGATTTGTTTTTGCATAAAGTTTGAAATTAAGTTAATGAATAAAATATTTGATTTGTTAGTAGTGATTATTTTGACATTCAGATACTTGGGCGATTGTATATTTATGCAATGCCCCCAAAATAGTCTAAAATTCCATATAGGCAAAGATAAAGAAATATTCTCGAAAAAACCAGAAAAACCGAAGAAAAAGCCAGAAGACAGATGGAAAAACGAAAGAAACCGAAGAAAGAGCAGAAAATGAGTATAAAAGGAATTGGGAAAGCGGAAAACAAAGCCAATGAGAGCATATTGATAAAAAATAACAGAAGTTACTAAAAAAGGTGAAAAAATTTTGTTTTTTCGTAGCATGCATTATCTTTGCGGAAATTTTCGGAATTTTTACATGTAACGAATAATAATAGATTATTACTATGTATTGGACATTAGAGTTAGCAACAAAACTGGAAGACGCACCTTGGCCAGCCACCAAAGAAGAATTGATTGACTACGCTAAGCGTTCGGGTACACCTCTTGAGGTAATTGAGAATCTTCAGGAAATCGAAGACGAAGGTGAGATATATGAGAGCATAGAAGATATATGGCCCGACTACCCGAGCAAAGACGACTTTTTCTTCGACGAAGAGGAGTATTGATGCGCTAAAAGTACACTCAGATTAGCTTATAGAAGATGGTGTGGAAGGATTTTCCCCTCCCACACCATCTTTTTTGCTGATATTTGATAATGACGCCCGCGTGAGTGTGAAGATTATTTTGAAATGAAAAACTTCGTTTTTAATTTGCCATTGCGCTCGGCTTGCAGTAACTTTTAATAAGTTTGGACGGCACTCGGGAAAAACAATCAATCAAGCTTGTTGTTTTTCCGCTCGTTTGTTGTAACTTTAAATAAGTTTGGACTGCACTCGGGAAAAACAATCAATCAAGCTTGTTGTTTTTCCGCTTGTTTGTTGTAACTTTGCAACGCCATTATGGAACGGTGATTTAATTCTTTTTTTGGAATGACTGATATTTCTTCTTTCGACAACTGTAAGGCGGAGTTTCACACACTGGGGTGCAAACTTAATTTTGCTGAAACTTCTACTATCGCGCGGATTTTTGCTGAGCGCGGCATTCGTCGTGCGCAGCCGGGTGAGGTGCCCGACATCTGTGTGGTGAATACTTGCAGCGTCACCGAACTTGCCGACAAGAAGTGCCGCCAGACGATACGCCGCCTTGCTAACCGCTATCCCGATGCTGTGATTGTGGTGACGGGCTGCTATGCCCAGCTAAAGAAAGATGAGGTGGCTGCCATTGATGGGGTGGATATTGTGCTGGGCAGCGAGCAGAAAATGGAAATTTCGGCTTATCTCGACCGCTGGCTCGCCACGCGCAAGCCTCAGGTGGAGGTTACGCCGGCTAAGGATATACGGGCGTTCAGCCCGAGCTGTTCGCGTGGCGACCGCACGCGCTATTTCCTGAAGGTACAAGATGGTTGCGACTACTTCTGCAGCTATTGCACTATTCCGTTTGCGCGTGGACGCAGCCGCAGTGGCTCTATTGAGTCGCTTGTGGCCCAGGCCCGCGAGGTGGCTGCCGAGGGTGGCAAGGAGATTGTGATTACGGGGGTGAACATCGGCGACTTCGGCAAGAACACGGGGGAGAGCTTCATCGACCTTGTCCGTGCTCTCGATGCTGTGGAGGGAATCGAGCGATACCGTATCTCGTCGATTGAACCCGACCTTCTCACCGATGAGATTATCGACTTCTGCGCCCGCTCGCGTGCGTTTATGCCGCACTTCCACATTCCGCTGCAGTGTGGAAGCGACACGGTGCTGCGCCTGATGCGCCGCCACTACGACTCGGCTCTATTTGCCCACAAGGTGGAGATGATAAAGAGGCTTATTCCTGATGCCTTCATCGGTGTGGACCTTATGGTGGGTACGCGCGGCGAGACTGAGGAGCTGTTTGAGGAGTCGATGCGTTTTGTCGATGGGCTTGATATCACGCGTCTGCACGTGTTCCCCTATTCGGAGCGGCCCGGAACGCTTGCATTGCGCACCATCGACCATGTGGTCGATCAGCACACTAAGAGTGTGCGTGCGGGCAAGATGATTGCGCTGAGCGACCGCAAGCTGCGTGCCTTCATGCAGCGATATGCCGGCACTGTGCGCCCTGTGCTCTTTGAGCAGCCGCAGCCGGGAATGCCGATGCATGGCTTCACCGATAACTATATTCGTGTGGAGGTGAGCAATGCTCCCGAAGCACTTGTGAACACTGTGGCTCAGGTGCGGCTGCTCTCCATCTCGCCCGACGACCCCGACACCATGCTTGGTGAGGTGGTCACACAGCAATAATCTTACTAAATGATGCAATATGGCTCTATTTCAAGATAATATCCAGAGGAAACCTGTGGCAGTTATCATTCTCAACTGGAATGGTGTGAAGCTGCTGCGCGAGTTCCTACCCTCGGTGGTGAAGAACACCAATGGCGACATTGCCGACGTGATTGTCGCCGACAACGGCAGCTCCGACGACTCGCTGCAAGTGCTTGAGCGTGAGTTCCCCGATGTGCTTGTGCTTCCTCTCGACAAGAACTATGGCTATGCTGAGGGCTACAACCGCGCAATCAAGGCTACGCACTATGAATACACCATTCTGCTCAACTCTGATGTGGAGGTGACTCCCCACTGGGTGGAGCCGATGCTCGAATATTGCAGCACCCACCGCACTGTGGCGGCGTGCCAGCCCAAGATTCTTGCTTACACCGACAAGACGCAGTTTGAGTATGCCGGTGCGGCGGGGGGCTTTATCGACCGCATGGGTTATCCCTATTGCCGCGGGCGCATATTTGCCACTGTGGAGCACGACCGTGGGCAGTACGACACCGATATGGGCATATTCTGGGCCTCGGGAGCGGGGCTGTTTGTCCGCACCGAGGTGTATCTGAAAGCCGGAGGACTCGACCGTCTGTTTTTCGCCCACATGGAGGAAATTGACCTTTGCTGGCGCATACATCTGCTTGGCTACGACATACGCTACATTCACACCAGCGTTATCTATCATCTTGGCGGTGGCAGCCTGCCTGCCGGGAATCCGCGCAAGACGTATCTCAACTTCCGCAACAATCTGCTACTGCTCTACAAGAATCTGCCACGCCGCGACCGCTCGCGCACGCTTTTCGTGCGCCGCCTCTACGACACTCTGGCATTCTTTATGTTTCTGGCAAAGCTCGACTTTGCCAATGCACGCGCCGTGCTTCAGGCACACAACGACTTCCGCACGATGCGGAAGAACTACAACCCCGATGCCACCCCCATCACCCGCAACCTGCTGCGAGAGCACCCCGGCGCCCGCTGCAACATAGTCATCGACTACTACCTCCGCCACCGCCGCACCTTCTGAGGCTCCTATAGGACATAACGATATGCACCTCATGCATGAAATGCATTTCGCAGTATCGACACTCTTCGGGTCCCTCCTGTGGGACTGAATATAATTTGATGTATGTTCATAATCTGTCATTTTCTTTTTCGTGCGCAACCATATTCATACGGATTATTATCCATTGATGTGGACGCGATATAACTTGATAATTTTCCACAAAGATAGAAAAACACAAATCAAACACAAAATCGGCACCAATTCCGTAGCGATGCACGTTTGAGAGATTCCGAAATAATGGTTATATAACCCCAAATTTTGGTATAAATGCTATAAGTTATTTTGTCTTACTTTGCAACAAAACTACAACAGATATGAAACGTATTATATTATCAATCTTTGCAATGGCAATGCTTATGCTTGCCGGTTGCGACAAAAATTTCAAAAGCGATATGCATATATCACAAGAATGGGACAA
>CALZFJ010000029.1 GCA_945645715.1 uncultured Prevotellaceae bacterium
CCGTTTCCTTGAGCGCTTCCACGGCGACTTTCGCCTTGAAAGAAGCTGTAAATTTAGATTGTCTTGCCATTTTGATTTTCTTCTTTTTTACAAATATAGCGATTTCTCGTCATACCGCCATAATTGTGTCTGTCTGAAAATCGGGGAGTATTATAGTGCCATTTCCCGACACTTTGCATTCAAGAGACTTCCTTGACTTCGGTAAGGGCTTCTATGTGACAACCATTCGTGAACAAGCTTAACGCTATGCGCAACGCTTTCTACGAAGAGGACAGGCAGCTTGGCTCAATATATATGAATTGAGTGAAGATCTTAGTGACTGGAATGTAAAGTATTTTGACTCGTATGATAGCCAATGGCTTGATTATGTGGCTGCTTGCAGAATTGGCAAACCTGTCGAAAAATATGACCTTATCATCGGAGGTATCGCAAATGACCGTGTAATCATCACAATCGACCGATATTTTGCCGGTGAATTATCAAAAGAGCAAACTCTTGGAGTTCTAAAATACGAAAAGCCCAATATTCAATATTGTTTCTGCTCGGATAAGATGCTTAATGATTGTGTAACTTTTATTAAGAGCATAAGATTATGATTGACTATCAACGCCAAGCGCAGATGTGTAGCAAATGCACTAAAATTATTGCTGATTTGAGTGAGATGTATGGTATTTCTTTGGAACGTGCAATGGATATGTTTTATCACTCACAAACATCACAACTCATTGAAGAAAAGGTGGCTGATTTGCATTGTCGAAGCGATAAATATCTCGCTACTCTGGTGTGGGACGAAGCACATGAGCAAAGCAATTTGCATTGAACGACACATTTAGTCTTTATATAAAGTGATATAAAATCACACTGCATTAAAGGCATTAAACCAGACTAAGCCCAAACACAAAATGGCTGCATAAGGGAATAATCCTGATGCAGCCATTTGTTTATTCGATGTGGGGAATGGGCAGTGGTTATAGCCCGGTGGCTGTGGGCTTGCGGGCGGTGGTGCATTGCACTTTGGGCGAGCCTACGTACTTGATTTCGCCGCCGCCGGTAATCGAGGCGTTGAGCGTGGTGGTGGCATTGCAGAGAATGTCGCCGGCTCCACACACTGTGGCAGAAACCTGTGCCGCAGGCATCTTGCGGGCATTAATGTCGCCGGCTCCTGAGGTGCTGAAGTTTGCCACATCAGCCTTGCCGCCCTTCAGCTCAATGTCGCCCGAACCCGATACGGCAGCGTTGAGAAGCGGAGTGGTGATGTTCTCGCACTCAAGGTCGCCCGCTCCCGTCACGGCAAGATTCACGATAGCAGCCTTCACGTGCATATCAAGTTCAAGGTCACCGGCTCCGGTGACGGCTGCATTGAGTGCTCCGGTGGCGGTAACGCCCTTCAGCTCCATGTCGCCGGCTCCGGTCACGGCAAGGCTGAGGTCTTTCACCGATATAGCACTTGGCACCTCAATTTCTCCGGCACTGCACACGGCAAAACCGCTCACTGAGGGCGAAGTGATGTTGATTACGATGTCATCCTTGTCGAGACGCCCCTTTATGCTCAAGTCGGAAGGATAGCTTATCGACAGAGCACCGTTGCTGTTGTCGAGCGCGATGAGCGGCAGCAGATTGTCGGGGCCGCTCATGGTGAGTGTGGTGGCAGAGCCTTGCGTATAGATTACCTTGGCACTGATATTGAGCGAAATCTGGTTGATTTTCTGCATTGTCACCGTTTTTTCGGCAATTACTTTACTTGGAGTGACGTTGCGGGCTGCATTGGCAACACCAGCAATTTGCGACACGGCAATGATGCCGGCTATAAGAAGATTTTTCGCTTGGAATTTCATAACGTAGTATTGTTTAGATGTTTATATTCATTGTCGGAGGCAACGGCTTGCCTGTCCCGACTACAAAGGTAAACAAAAAACCGTGCACACTGTTCATTGTGTGCAAAAATTTTTATACTTTTGTCACTGAATGAACACACTCATAGGCGCACTGCGTGTGCCGTGGGATAAACTCAACAAGCAATGAAGACTCTTTTTGTGATTCCTGCGCGTGGCGGCAGCAAAGGTATTCCCGGGAAAAACATAAAGCCGCTCGCAGGCAAGCCGCTCATCGGCTACTCTATTGAGGTGGCACGTGCCTTTGCTCCCGACGAGGATATTTGCCTCACCACCGACGACCCGGCGATTGTCCGGGTGGCTGAGGAGCAATTCGGGCTGAAGGTGCCTTTCCTTCGCCCTGCCGAACTCGCTACCGACCGCAGCGGCACCTACGGCGTGCTGCTCCATGCCCTCGACTTCTATGCAGCCCACGGCAGCAACTACGACACCCTGGTGCTGCTCCAGCCCACTTCGCCATTCCGCACTGCCGACGACGTGCGCCGTGCCATCAGGCTCTACTCGCCCGACATCGACATGGTGGTGACGGTGAAAGAGGCTGCAACCAACCCCTACTACAATGCATTTGAGGAGGACGAGAACGGATTTCTGCATATCTCGAAGGGCGATGGACACTACACTCGCCGCCAAGACGCCCCACGCGTGTGGGAATATAATGGCGCAGTGTATGTGATAAATGTGGCATCGCTCCGCCAAATGACTCTCGGTGAGTTCCCGCGCCGCCGACTCTGCGAAATGTCGGCAAGCCACTCGGTCGATCTCGACACACCAATCGACTGGCTCGTGGCAGAAACTTTGATTAACAGCAACAACTTAAAATAACCCTATGCTACAACGACAAATTATCATCTTAATCACAGCCATTGTATATTGCTTCTTCATAGCTCCACCTTTCGAGCGTTTTCTTAAAAAGCACATAAAGAACCGCTGGCTTCGCTGGACGGTAGATTTCGTGGTGGGAGCAGCGATAATCGGACTTCTCTACTACATTGCCTACCTCATCACAGGCATACCAATGTGAGAATGAGCCGACGCAGCGTCATAGCAATGCTGGCAGTGGCAGCCGTGGTGGTGGCGGGAGTGGTGATTTATTCCACTTTCGACCCCTCGGCTTCGCGGTGGTTTCCGCGGTGCCCTTTCCTTATGCTCACCGGGCTGAAATGTCCCGGGTGCGGCACACAGCGAGCCATTCACGCACTGCTGCACGGCGATGTGCTCTCGGCTCTGCGCTTCAATGCACTGCTGCCGGTGAGCATTCCGCTATTGCTGCTTTATGGATATGCTGAACTGGTGCGGACACGCAAGCCCCGCTTCTATAACCGCGTGAACAGCGTCACCGCCATTCTGGCTGTGCTCATAGTGGTGATAGTGTGGTGGATTGTCCGCAACATCTGCGGTTGGTGACATGCTTAAAGCAGCTGCAAGAACATTACGAAAGGAGTGACTATCAATCCTGCGACTATCGCTGCGATACTCCACATTGCGGCACGGTCGCTATATCGCTGTGCCGTCTCCAAGTCGCCCGAATCATATTTGGCTTTCACCTGCAAGGCATAGACTATCGACACAATTCCAAGCACCTGGCAGCAGAGCACCGTGGTAAGAATGCCCCACACCAGATTGGTGGGCGGACAAGGTGGCAACGGCTGCTGCGGAGCAACCGGCTGCTGATATGGCTGCTGTGGAATTTGCGGAATTGAAGGCGGCACGGGGTCATTGGTCGTGGTCTCATCGGCAGGAGTATCTTCGGTGACAGGCTCGTCGGCAGGAGTCTCGTCGTTAGCAGACTCATCGGCTGGCGTTTCTTCCGTTAGAGATTCATCGGCTGGCGTTACGGCAGCTGTAGTGGAAGTGTTGTCATCTGTCGGCGGCACATCAGCCATCGGCTTCACCGGGAAAAGGTCGTCGAGCTCGCTGAAATTCTGCACCATCACCCAGTCCTCAAGTCCCTCGCGCCACACGTAGGAATCGCGCGTGAGTCCCAGCCCTATCAGTTGCTGTTTCTCAACCGGACCGTGCTGAACGCCATTGATATTTGCCCAATATTTCATAAATCAAAAGAAAAAATTCAAAATAACGATAATCAATTGCAAACTTACTGCATATTTTTTAAATATCAAACACTCGGCTCCCGATTTTTTGCATGAATTTGATTTGCAAGAATGTGTAAGATGCAGAAAAATGCGTAACTTTGTCGCCGCAAATAATTTTTTGGGACTTACCTCCGGGTTTGCCCACCGACTTATAATTATGTTTTGCACCTGCAAAACTACCAATTAATGGCTTTTGACAATGAAAGGCGACGATATATTTTCTTGCACTCTCTCTAACGGACTCCGCGTGGTGCACATTGCCAACGACTCGGAGGTGGCTTACTGCGGACTGGCGGTGAATGCCGGCAGTCGCGACGAGCTGCCCGGCAAGTGGGGGCTTGCTCACTTTGTGGAACACACCATCTTCAAGGGCACACGCCGCCGTCGTGCATGGCACATCATCAACCGAATGGAGCGAGTGGGCGGCGAACTTAATGCCTACACCACCAAGGAGGAAACGATGGTGTATTCCATTTTTCCGCGCGAGCACTTCGCACGTGCCACCGAGCTGATTGCCGACCTGGTGGCTAACTCGCAATTCCCTGCTGCCGAGCTTGCCAAGGAGCGCGAAGTGGTGCTCGACGAGGTGGACTCCTACCTCGACTCGCCAGCAGAAGCTATCTACGACGACTTTGAAGACCTCATCTGGAAAGGCTCGGCACTGGGACACAACATTCTCGGCGTGGAAGCCGACCTGCTCACCATCACCGGCGACGACTGCCGCCTCTACCTCGACCGCCTCTATGTTCCCGAAAACATGGTATTCTTCGCCCTCGGCAATATGCGGCACGATGTGGTGGCACGCACCGCCGAGCGCTACCTCGGGGCACTCAACCACCGCCTTAACCGCACTGTGCGCACTGCTCCGGCGATAGTGACACCTTTCCATCACAGCAAAGCTATCGACTCGCACCAGTCGCACACCATCTACGGCGTGCCGGTGTGCAGCATGTACGACGACAGCCGCTACGCTATGTCGCTGCTCAGCAACATACTCGGAGGTCCCGGCATGAACTCGCTGCTCAATGTGGCAATCCGCGAGCGCCGAGGCTATGCCTACACCGTGGAGTCGTCGCTTGCGCTGCTCTCCGACTGCGGACTGCTCACCATCTACTTCGGCAGCGATGCCGAACATGTGGCACCCAGCAAGCGCATTATCGCCGGTACCATCGACCGCCTTGCCACCAAGCCACTCACCGACCGCGCCCTCGATGCCGCCAAGAAGCAGTATATAGGGCAGCTGTGCGTAGCGGGCGACAGCCATGAGAGCCGGATAATTGCAGCCGCCAAGAGCCTGCTCTACTACGGCCACGTAGGGTCGCGCGAAGAAACAGCCAAGCGCATCACAGCCATCACCGCACAGCAGCTGCAAGACGCCGCCGCAAGCATCGCCCCCAATCGCGCCTCCACCCTTACCCTGCAGTAACTCCGCAGCCCCGTCACGGTTGCGCCGTATGTAAGTGCAGAACTGCTCCTTCACATTCTTCCTCGCTATGGCTTCGGGTTGCTTTATTGAGGGTGGGGAGTGAAATTGTTGTAAAAAAAGTGGGTGGATTTTTTGGTGACTTAACCATTATAAGCTAAATTTGTGAAAATTATTTATTAATCATTCTCTTTTCTTGACAAAACCACTAAAGACATGAGAACAAAATACAAAAGAATACTCTTGAAATTGAGCGGTGAGTCGCTCATGGGTGAACAAGGATATGGCATCGATGCCAAGCGTGTTGCCGACTATGCCGAGCAGATTAAGGCTGTGGCTGAAGGCGGTGTGCAGGTTGCCATTGTGATTGGCGGCGGAAACATTTTCCGTGGACTTGCCGGGGCTGCCAAGGGAGTTGACCGCGTGAAAGGCGACCAGATGGGAATGCTTGCCACGGTGATCAATTCGCTCGCGCTGAGCTCGTCGCTCGAGGCTCACGGTCAGGCTGCACAGGTGTTCACTGCCATCAACATGTTTCCCATCGGTGAGCACTACAGCAAGTGGAAAGCTATCGAGGCTATGAAAGCCGGCAAGGTAGCTATTATTGCCGGAGGCACCGGAAATCCCTTCTTCACCACCGATACCGGTTCGGCACTGCGTGGCATCGAAGTGGAGGCCGATGTGATGCTCAAGGGCACTCGCGTAGATGGAATCTACACTGCCGACCCTGAGAAAGACCCCACTGCCACCAAGTTCTCCGAGATCAGCTACGATGAAATCTACACTCGCGGCTTGAAGGTGATGGACCTCACTGCCACCACGCTCTGCAAGGAGAATGGCTTGCCCATCATCGTGTTCGACATGGACACCAAGGGAAATCTTGAGAAGGTTCTCAATGGTGAGCCAATCGGCACATTAGTGTATTGATTCGCCTTTTTTGCCGGGAAAAATCAAATAAACAAACACATAATAACATAAAGAAGCACATTATGAACGACGTTAATCATTATCTCAATCCTGCCGAGGAGAAGATGGAAATGGCTGTGGAATACCTCGACGAGGCATTGGCACATATCCGTGCCGGGAAAGCCAACCCTAAGATTCTCGACGGAATACGTGTGGACTACTACGGTAGCGCCGCTCCCATCAGCAACGTAGCAAATATCTCGGTGCCCGACGCCCGCACCATCGCCATCACTCCGTGGGAGAAGTCGATGTTTAAGGTGATTGAGAAGGCAATTATCAATTCAGAGCTTGGCATCACTCCTGAGAACAACGGCGAGGTGATTCGCATCTCCATTCCGCCACTCACCGAGGAGCGCCGCAAGGCTCTCGTGAAGCAGTCGAAAAATGAGGCAGAGCAGGCTAAGATTTCGGTGCGCAATGCCCGCCGCGATGCCATCGAGGGCTTGAAGAAAGCCATCAAGGACGGTATGCCCGAGGACGTTGAGAAAGACGCTGAGGCAAAGGTGCAGAAGATTCACGACCGCTTCATGAAGCGCATTGATGAAATCTTTGCTGCCAAGGAAAAGGAAATACTCACCGTGTAATCACTACGATACTCACCGTGTAATCACTACGACGGTGCAACGCTCGCTGTGAGTTGCACATTGCATGATTTACCCCTGCCACAATGGTTGTGTGGCAGGGGTTATTATATTCGCTACCCCACACAGCCGGTATCTCCGGCACTGACTGTGTGAAGCTAATCATGCCTCTTCGAGGCATCGCTTGCTCCGCTTGCCCGGGGGCAGGAATTGCTGCTCGCCGCTTCTTTTGTGGGGTGGGTGAATAAGGAATGGGTGGGCTAAAACACTGAAATATTGTTAAAGAAACATAATTTGTTGCATAAAAATATTTTCGTATTGATTTTGTTGCTAACTTTCAGTGAAATTTGCAACCCATCTATAAAACTAACTTATTTTACTGACGTTATGAGATGTTTTTCCCTTATTATCATTGCAATAGTGGCTTCGCTGGCAGCTTCTGCACAAGGGTTTGTAGAGCTTAACGGTAAATCATATCAAGTGGATACCATTTCGCAGCGGGTTATTGGTCCGGGGGTGAAACACACCATTGTGAGGGTGCCCGGTTATCCTCTCAACGCCTATGTTCTTGAGGCCGATCTCACTAATCAATATAATAATGTGGAAACCAATCAGGGCTATAACCGCCTTGGCAAGACCGAACTTCTCTCGAATGCCTACAATCGTCACCGTGCCCAGGGTAAGAAGCCGCTTGCAGGCTGCAATGGTGCCTTCTGGTGCGTGAGTGCCAATGTGCCTTTCAACAACTGGATGCTTGGCGTGCCATTTGGCGGTGAGGTGGTGAATGATACGATTTATCTCAACACCAACACCGTTGCCGATGCGTGGAATGGCGGCCCCAGCCGCTCGTGTGCCACTATCATCGACACCGACAAGCGTGTGCACATCGGTCCGCACCAGTGGACGGGTTTTGCCAAGAGCGCAAAATTCAGTGCCGACCAGGAAATAATCCAGGTGAACAAGCGCGTGGATACCGGGCAACTCGCCCTGTTCAATCACGCTATCGGCCGCGACCACAAATTCTACACCGTAGCCGATTGCAACTATGTGTATCTCAATCTTAAGGCGGGTGAGCGATGGCGCACCGCCGAAGACATCACTTTTGTGGTGCAGGAGGTGAAAACCGATGCCAACGACCAAGTGCTTGGCAACTATGATGCCTGCCTCGTGGGCGACGGTGCCTATAAGGGTGAGCTTGCCAAGCTCGCTCCCGGCGATGAAGTCACAGTGAATTACTACTGGTTTGCCCTCCGGGAAGATGACAAAAGCCCCATCAAGGTGGCAAATTCATGTGAGGGAAATGCTTGGGTGATGCTCCACGGAGAGCTTACCGGCCGCAACACCGATGAAGGATATAATACTCAGACCTACTCGAAGTGTGCCTATGGCACTAATGCCGAGGGCAACAAGCTATATATGCTTGTGATAGATATGTCCACTCACCCTGTCTATGGAAAATCGGCGGGTTGTAGCACCACGGTGTGCTGCCAGCTCTTCAAGTTCCTCATTCCCGAATTGTGGAACGTGAGCAACAACGATGCCGGAGGCTCGGCACAGATGATGGTGGGCGGAACCGTTATCAACAAGACCACCGAGGTAACTCCGCGTGCCGTTGCCAATGGAATGTTGCTGTTTTCCACTGCTCCCGATGAAGAAGCCGATGTGATTACGTCGCTCCGCTTCGACGACTTTAAAATCACTACGCCCATCTATTTCACCATCACTCCACGTGTGCTGGGCTACAATAAATATGGCGAACTTATCGACGACGATGTGCAGGGTGTCACGTTCACTTGCTCTGACAATGTGGGTGCTCCGCGTGCCGACGGTGGCGCCATCGAGGTGGGTGGCAACAACGCCTACGGCACAATTACAGCCCATCTCGGCGACATTGAGGTGACTGCACCTATCACTGTGGTAAATTCGGAGTTTTCCATTCGCATCAAGCCGATGATTCTGCTCGACGTCTATCGTGAATATCCCATTGAAATCTCCACAGTAATCGGTCAGAACACTCTGCAATATGACCCCAACCGCTTCACATGGACTATCGACGACCCCACTGTGTGCGAAATCAATAATGGTGTGCTGCACGGCTTGAAGGAAGGCCTCACCACCATAACCGCATCACTCGGCGCTTTCTCCGAATCCACACAGGTGAAGGTGGAGGTGGCTGCCGATGAGACAATTGAGCAGCCATGGATCGACTGGAGCGTGACAAGTGCAAATCTCTCGGAAGATGCCACTCTTGCTGCCGACGGCACTATTTCTTATGGCTTCGCCGGAAAACGTCGTGCCGACATCACCATCGCAAAAGATGTGACTTTCTATAGCCTTCCCGACAGCGTGGTGCTCGACTTCAACACTTCTACACGCCTCAGCTACCTCAAGATTGAATATCTCACTCCGCAGATGGCTGAGCCACTTGTGAAGCAAATCAACATCGAAGTGATGGAAGCCGGACATCATCGCATCGACCTTCTCGACTATCTCGACGACCGCACCGACCTTATCAATTTCCCGATTTCGGTGAAGTCGATTTCCTATGGGCCTCACGCCAGCGGCTACGTTGCCGGTGCCAACACCATCACGCAACGACTCTACTCGGCATATGAGCATCACAGCAGCGGAGTAGGCACTGTGGAGCGTGCCGATAGCCGCATCAGCCTCTATTCGGCTGCCAATGGTGCAGTGATGGTGTGCGCAGCAGGCATCGATGAGGTGGCTGTGGATATTTACAGCATTGCCGGAGCATGCATTGCTTCGCGCCGCATAGCTATTGCCGGAGGCACGGCAGCAGTCGATGCACAGCTTCCTGCCGGAGTGTATATTGTGAAGGCTCAGGGTGGCGGTGAAACCACTGCCGCAAAGCTTGTGGTGAGATAGCACTGCCAGTGGTATAAATTGCCGGATTACAGCATAATAACGATAAATATTTACATAAACAACAATAACAAATTTTTCATGAAACGAACGTTTAAACTATTCTTAGTGGCTCTCGTGGTGACGCTCACCGCAAGCAGGGCGATGGGTGTCGATGTGGTGACACCAAAACTCGAAATGCGCTCGGCGTGGGTTGCTACCGTGTGGGCACTCGACTGGCCTTCAAGCATGGGATCGTCGATGGAGGCTCAGAAAGCCGATATGACCAAGCTCCTCGATTCACTTGCCGTGAATAATTTCAATGCCGTCAACTTCCAGGTGCGCGGCATGAGCGATGCCATGTACAAGTCGAGCTATGAGCCGTGGTCGCAGTATATCACCGGAACCCGTGGCAAGGACCCTGGTTGGGACCCATTTGAGTTCTTCGTTGCCGAGTGCCACAAGCGCGGCATTGAGTGCCATGCGTGGGTCAATCCCTATCGCTTCAACAGCTCGGGAACTGCGGGCGGACAAGAAGGCGACGTTACGGGCTACATAGAGAAGGGCTGGACCATCAATGGCGGCTCGGGAAAGATTCTCAATCCCGGTATTCCTGAGGTGCAAGACCGCATTGTTGCCATCTGCAAGGAAATCACGCAGAACTACGACATCGACGGAATGCTCTTCGACGACTATTACTACAATGGCGCTGCCCTGAGCGAAGATGCCAATCTCTACAACAGCTACAAGGCTGCCGGTGGAATTCTCTCGCAAGCCGACTGGCGCCGAAAGAATGTGACCACGCTGATGCAGAAGCTCAACAATATGTTCAAGGAAACTAAGCCGTGGGTGCGCTTCGGTCAGGCTCCGCAGGGTACTACCTACACCTCGCGCGACCTTGCCAACAAATATGGCATCGACCCGTGCCCTTGTGGCTACGACAACAACTACGGAAGCCAGTATATCGACATCATGGAGTGGCTCGACCTCGGACTCATCGACTTCATCTCGCCACAGGTGTATTGGACGATGGCTCACGACACCAATCCCTACGACCGCATTGTGTCGTGGTGGAGCTATATTGTTGATCATTTCAATCGCCACCTCTTTGTGTCGCAGTCTATTTCATCGCTCACATCGGGTGCCGATGTCACCGCCCCCACAATCCGTGCCGGTGGTGCCGGAAACAACACTTTCTCCGAGTTTGCCAATGAAATTATGCACAACCGCAGCTCTTCGCTCAACGGCTCGTGCGGTTCAATTTTCTATTCGGCAAAGTATCTCTATCGCATAGGCACCAAGCCATCGTTTGCACACTACTTGAAGCGTCACCTTTTCTCGCGTATCGCACTTATGCCGGCAATGACGTGGAAAGAAGCTTCCGACCCCGGAAAGGTGCAGAATCTCGCCTACGATGAGGAGAGCCTTCTCACCTGGGACGCTATGGCGAATATGCGCTACTCGGTCTATGCCGTGCCAAATGGCGTGGAGCTTGAGGCTATGGGCAAGAATGTGGATTATCTCATCGGCATGACCTATGAGCCGCAGTTCACCGTGCCCGAGGATTATCGCAGCGGCTACTATTTCGCCGTCTGCCCTTATGACCGCTATGCCAACGAGTGGGAGCCTACTGCATGGAAGCCTAACTACACCGAGACACTGCCAGCACCCACAATCATTGC